>CAXEOX010000017.1:0-39421 GCA_963997925.1 uncultured bacterium | reverse complement strand
CGTTGGAGTAACTTAATAACCGGGTATCGGACGCTTAAACGCAGCGATTTCAGGTAGGCGTTACCCACCTCCGTTCCTGGTGAGCCTGTCGAACCATTCTTCAGAGAGAGGGCCCTTCGACAAACTCAGGGCGAACGGAGTGTTCAGACGGGTGGTTGTGACCTGCTACACATGAACAGGGTCACATTGCCTGCAGCGTATCGCTCAGTTCAACAACTCTTTGGCCTTGGCGAACACGGCGTCGAACATCTTATGGGTCAGGCGCCCGGTCTGGGTGTTTTGCTGGCTGGGGTGGTAAGAGCCGACAAGGATCACTCCACCGTCCAGGGGGTAGGTAACCAGGTGGCCGAACTTGGGGAGAGGTTTGGGCAGGTTAAGTCCCCGGGGAGCGAAGGTCGTCAGATAGGTATCGAAGGCAATTTTCCCCAATGCGACCACCACCTGGACTGTGTCCATCAATTCCAGTTCCCGTACCAGATAGGGCAAGCATTCCAGTTTCTCTTCCCGTAGCGGCTTGTTGCCTGGAGGGGCACAGCGCAGGGCGTTGGTTATGTAAGCGTCGTGGAGAGTCAGCCCGTCGTCACGATGCTTGGAGTCCGGGGAACTGGAGAACCCGTACTTGTGCAAGGTGCCGAAAACCCAATCGCCGCTGCGGTCCCCGGTAAACATCCTTCCCGTCCGGTTACCGCCGTGGGCCGCCGGCGCAAGGCCCATGACCAGCATCCGGGCTTGGGAGTCGCCGTAGCCGGGGAGGGGTTTGCCCCAATAATCCCAATCCATGTACATGCGCCGCTTGGTCCTAGCGACCTCTGCCAGGTAGGGCACCAGCCTGGGACACTTGGTGCAGGCGATTATCGTCTCTTGCAGTTGTTCCAGTTCAGTCATCAGGATTCAACCGTCCGTGGCATCTGGTTAGTCGCTGGGACTATACAGGAGCGTCCGGAAGGCCGCAACATGATGATATACTCAGGTGACGCTTCAGCCTGCCTTTCGTCATTCCGGCGAAGGCAGGGATCGATGCACCGCTACCAAACATCGAATCTCCGGACACCGGTTCTCGCCGGTGAAACACGCAGGAATATCCCGTGATTCGGACTACCCGTGATTTGGCCTACTAAGGAGGCAAAATGCCCGAAGATACCGACCTTTTTGAGATTCAGAGAACCACTCGCGCCATGCGCCGGCTCAAGCCCGACCCGGTGCCCGACGAGTTGGTGCGAAAGATACTTCGCGCTGGGATGAACGCAGCCAGCGGAGGGAATAGCCAGCGTTGGGGATTCCTCGTGATAAAAGACAAGTCCATCAAAGAGAAGGTTCAGGAATACTACAAGCGTGCCTTCGATGAAGTTGTCAGCCCGCGTTACCTGTCCAGCGAGCCCCCTCCGGGCTCCAGCCCCGGCCGCTATCGAAGGCAGCACAGCGCCGTGGAATACCTGACCGACCATTACCATGAAGCGCCCATCTGGATCGTGGCTTGCCAGAACGATGGGCAGAACACTCCGTCCCGATCTTCGGGGGCATCGATCTATCCGGCGGTGCAAAACATGTTGCTGGCGGCTAGGGCGTTGGGCCTAGGGGCCACTTTGACCACTCGACACCTGAATTTCGAGGCTGAAGTTGAGGCCATTTTGGGTCTGCCAGAGGGCATCCATTCTTACGCCATTCTGCCTATCGGATACCCGATGGGTAATTTCGGACCGGTGAGGCGCGGCGCGATGTCCGAGTTTGTGCATCTGGATACCTGGAACAACGAATATCCCGGCTTGGAATAGGCTCAGTTGGAGCCGGTGCCCCGGAGAGTAGTTGAAGCGAGCGATGCTGTATCCCGGCCTTCGCCGGAATGACGGAGCCCATAGTGAAGTGGCACCGGTTAATCGCGTTATTTGATAAACACTAGGGGCTATGCTAACGTAATTCTCTGGGCATCCGGCTGAGTTCATTTCGCTTTATTTCTTTCGGCTTTAGGGCCGCCTTCCGGAGACCATATACACGGCAAATCTCTGCCTATTCGCCAGTTGGAGGCCCTTGGTAAGCTTTCGATTCTCTCCAAACCCGAACCTAGCCAGCCAGATCAACTGGCTGCCATGGGGCGAGGCTGCTTTTTCCAAGGCCCAGACAGAGAACAAACCCGTCCTGCTGTCCATCTCCGCGGTATGGTGCTACTGGTGCCACGTCATGGACGAAACGTCATATTCCGACCCCGACGTCGCCCAACTCATCAACCAGAACTTCGTCGCTGTCCGAGTGGACAACGACCACCGGCCGGACCTGAACTCCAGGTACAACGTGGGAGGATGGCCGACCACGGCTTTCCTGACCGGGCATGGTGGCCTAATCGGTGGAGCCACTTACCTTCCACCAGATCAGTTCCTATCGATGCTTTCGGAACTGCGCCAGGCCTATGAAGAAGACCGGGCAGATCTCTACGACCAGGCACGCGGATTACTTCGTCAACGTCAGGAGCGAGTTGGCCGGATTACCGCCGGTCCAGAGTTGGAAGATTCCCTTCCGGACCACGTGGCTCGTAGCCTGGCGGGCGCTTATGACGCCATCAACGGCGGTTTTGGCCAAGAACCCAAATTCCCCAACGGGCCGATCCTCCAATACCTGGTGCATCTAGCCCGGACCACCGGAGAAGATTTCTACCGGTCCATGCTCGTAAAATCGCTGGACAATATGTCCAGCGGCCCGCTCTATGACGCCGAAGAAGGCGGCTTTTTCCGCAACACCGGCAACGCCGATTGGACCGACCCCCAACGGGAAAAACTGCTGGAAGACAACGTGATTCTGGCCCAGGTTTATCTTGACGCCTGTTCCATATTGGACCGTGAAGACTACCGTCAGGTGGCTTCCCAGACAATCGATTACATCATGGCCAGTTTGTTCGATAAGGCGATTCCAGGTTTCCGCGGTAGCCAGGGCGCCCATTCCGATTATTTCGACCTCCCGGCGTCGTCCCGCATGGAGCAAAACCGCCCCGCCGTGGACCCGTCCTGCTACTGCAACGGTAATGCCCAAGCGGTTTCCCTACTACTGGACGCCGCGTGGAGGTTGGGCCGGCCCGAGTTGACCGCTACGGCGTTGGCGGTGCTGGACCAGTTGGACTCGGCAGCTCAGGCAGGACAACTCAGTCATGTTTATGACGGGTCGGCGGTTGACGATGGCTTATCCTTTTTGCTGGACTGGGCCGCTCTACTCACGGCGTTGGTCGACGCCCACGGATGCACTGGGAAGGAACAATATCTCGATCGGGCCAAAGCGGCGGTGACGGAGATATTGGACCGCTTCTATGACGAGACCGGTGGCGGCTTCTTCGATATTGAATCCAAACCCCAACCCATCGGTTATCTAAGGCTAAGGGAAAAACCTCTGGCGGAGAATGTGACTGTCGCCATCGGGCTGCTAAAGCTATGGCAGGCCACTCGGGATGATGACTATAAGCAGATCGCCGAGACCACTTTGAGTTCCTGCGTCAGCACCTTCCATGAATACGGAGCACACAGCGCCGGGTACGGCTTGGCCGTCAGCATGTTGAAGAATGCGCCGGTGGAAGTAACCGTTGAAGGACGGCCCGACGACCCGGGGACATCGCAGATGATTCAGGCGGCGGCCAGATTGTCGAGCGCAAACCTGGTCATTAAACCAGTGTTGGTTGATGAGGCTGAGCTTCCAGCCCAGGCCCATGTTTGCTTGGATACTCTGTGTCTGCCTCCAGTGGCGGACCCGGATCTTCTGGAAGGCTTGGTATTAGAGATAACATCGCCGGCGGCCAGTCCCTTTGAAAATATTTTCGACCAGCTGCCGGGAGTCTGACCCATCAGACTGAAGTTTCTACCTGCGCCGATATACCGGCGAGAAGGCGGATTCATTTAACTACTATTTATCCGCGTAGTTGCGTTAGACGAACAACGCCGATTACCATTTGACCTAGAAAAACCGGAGGAACGGATTGCTAAGAACCAAGGAATGTGGCGAGCTTCGCGAAGAAAGCATAGGCAGCCAACCAACTTTGACCGGATGGGTTAGTCGGCGGCGGGACCACGGCGGAGTAATCTTCGTTGACCTGCGGGACCGGTCCGGCATCGTGCAAGTTGTATTCGACCCCGAAACCTCTCCGCAAGCCTATGAGATAGCGGACCAGTTTCGCTCCGAGTGGGTGGTGCAGGTCAAAGGCACCGTGCGCGTCCGTCCTCCGGGGAGCGAGAATCCCGCCATGGAAACAGGGATGATAGAAGTCGCGGCAGACGAGGCCACGGTCCTGAACCCATCTTTGACTCCGCCTTTCTACATCTCCGACGATGTGGAGGTGGACGAGAGTTTGCGGCTGCGCTACCGCTATCTCGACTTGCGCCGGCCTGCGATGCTTCGCAACCTGGTGCTGCGGCATAAGGTAGTCAAGTACATCAGGGATTTCTTGAGTGACCGCGATTTCCTGGAGATCGAGACTCCCATCCTGATAAAAAGCACGCCGGAGGGAGCCCGGGATTACCTGGTGCCAAGCCGTATGCAGCCAGGTAATTTCTATGCTTTGCCTCAGTCGCCGCAACAACTCAAGCAGTTGCTGATGGTCTCCGGAGTGGAGAAGTACTTCCAGATCGCCCGCTGTTTCAGGGATGAGGATCTGCGCGCCGATCGCCAACCGGAGTTCACCCAACTCGATCTGGAGATGAGCTTCGTCGAGGAGGAGGATATCCTTCGGTTAACCGAGGAGCTATACACGGGCATGCTGGAGTCCGTAGTTCCGGATAGGACTATCATCAAGCCCTTTCCCCGACTGGAGTATGCAGACGCCATGAACCGGTACGGTAGCGACAAGCCGGACCTGCGTTTCGGCCTGGAGATGACCGACGTTACCGCTCTGGCCAACGAAACCGAATTCCGGGTCTTTTTGTCCGTGGCGCAGAACGGCGGCATCATCAAAGGATTCGTCGTGCCCGGCCAAGGGGAGTACACTGGTACGATGATGCGAAACCTGGAGCAAACGGCTCAAGGCTTCGGGGCTGGAGGGCTCAGCCATGTTCGGTTCCACGGAGACGGAGCCTTGGACGCGATCGCCGAAGAAGACGTGCAGCTATCCCCCGGACTGAGAATGCCGGTGGAATGGAGCCGCCGACTGGCCCAGAGAATGGGAGCGGTTCCCGGCGACTTGGTTCTGCTGATGGCCGGTCCTCCCCGTCAGGTGAACACATGGTTGAGCGCCATGCGGGATCATATGGGCGCGACGCTGGGATTGGCCGATTCTCAAACGCTGGCTTTCGCGTTCGTCACCCGATTCCCCTTATTCGACTGGAACGCCGATAGAAACCGCTGGGATTCCTCCCATCATCCATTCACGCAGCCTGCCGATGGCCAGGAAGGGCTATTGGACGGAGAGGACTTCGGATCCATAGACTCTAAAGCCTATGATCTGGTCTGCAATGGGTCGGAGCTAGCCAGTGGCAGCATACGTATCCACCGGCGTGAGATGCAGGAAAGAATTTTCCAGATCTTGGGATATTCTACCGATGACATCAACGACAGGTTTGGCCAGATTCTTGAAGCCTTCGAGTACGGCGCTCCGCCCCACGGCGGCATAGCGCCCGGCATCGACCGGCTGGTGGCAATCCTCGCCGGTTCAACCTCCATCCGTGATGTCATCGCCTTCCCCAAGACCCAAACGGGAGCGGACCTGCTGTTCGGGTCACCCGCCCCAGTGGAACCGGAGCAACTGAAGGAATTGGAGTTGCGCCTGCTGAATTAACCGAGTCACATGGAGGCGGAAAAAAGAGGCTCTGGGAATCCTTGGAGCCTCTTTTTTATTTGCTTAGTTCTGGGTGACCGGCCTAAGTTTTAGCCTTCAGGAACGTATTTGCCCTGCCTGGCTGCGCTGGTCAAACTGGCCCTGGTGTAGAAGGCCAAGGCCGCGGCTTCCGTGTTCTCGGCCTTTCCAGCCCAAGCGGTCAATGGCGCGCCTTGCAGGCTCCGCCCGAAGGAGAAAGTAAGTTCCCAGGGAGTTCCAAGCGCGGCCGTCTTTTGATTGATGGCGTTGAGGTTGGACGTCACCGAATTGTCAGGTTCCCCTCCGGAAAGGAAGACCACTCCTGGGACTGCCGCCGGCAATACCTTTTTGAAGCACTCGATGGTCCTTTCGGCGACCTCGTCCGGGTCGGCCCGTTGGGTTGATGAGCCGCCAGAGATAACCATGCTCGGCTTCAGAAGCATTCCTTCAAGGAGGACCTTTTGCTGGGCTAGCTGGTCAAACACTTCCCTTAGGGTCTCTTCCGTGACCTCGAAGCATCTTTCGATGCTGTGGTCGCCGTCCCGCAGGACTTCCGGTTCCACTATGGGGACCAAACCGGCTTCTTGACTTAGGGCAGCGAACCTGGCCAAGGCGTGGGCATTGGCAGCTATTCCATAAGAAGTCGGAGTGTCGTTAGTGATGCTGATTACGGCCCGCCATTTTGTGAAGCCTGCCCCTAGCTCAACGTATTCAGTAAGGCGGTCCCTCAGACTGTCCAGCCCCTCGGTCACCAACTCATCGGGAGCGCTGGGCAGGGAGATTGTGCCTTTGTCTACTTTGATGCCTGGGATTATCCCTTGGTCCGTCAACACTTTGACGATCGGTGTTCCGTCGGCGGCTTCCTGGCGAATCGTCTCATCGAACAGAATCACGCCGCTGATAAAGTCGGAAACTCCAGCGGTTCGAAATAGCATCTCCCGATAATCTCGTCGGCTCTTCTCTGTGGATTCTACGTTGATGCTGTCGAAACGTCTCTTTATGGTGCCACCGCTTTCGTCGGCTGCCAGGATACCCTTCTTCTCGGCAACCAGCGCCTGAGCGGTCTGTACTAGTCGTTGCTTATCCATCCTTCACTCCTTCATCCCTATCCTGTGGTTACTAGGTAATACTGTCGCTAGCCGGCTTTAATAACAGCCACCGTCTCATCTACGACGTCTTTGTTACCCAGAATCAGCGGTGTCTTTTGGTGCAATTCCTGGGGGACGATGTCCATGATTCGCTGATATCCGGTGGAGGCGGCCCCGCCAGCCTGTTCAGCCACAAAGCCAAGGGGATTCGCCTCGTACATCAACCGCAGTCGACCGTTTTTACGGCTTTGGTCGGCGGGATAGGCGAAGATTCCGCCCTTCAAGAGGTTCCGGTGGAAATCAGCCACCAGGGAACCGACGTACCGTTGCGAGTACTTGTCCCTAAGTAAGGTGATGGCCTTCCGGGTGGGTTCGTCCAAGACCTTGTTGTTGCCCTCATTAGTGCTGTAGTAGGGACAATTCTCGGGAATCTTGATGTCGTGGTGGGTTAGCGCATAGGCCCCGGACTCGGCATCCAAAGTGAAACCGCGGACGTTGTTCGCGGTAGCCAGAACCAGCACGGTGCTGGAACCGTAGACAGCGTAGGCCGCTGCGACCTGCTCGCTGCCCAACCTGAGCAAAGAGTTGTCATTCACCGTTTCGCCGGGTTTTTTCTGCCATATCCCGAAGATGGAGCCGATGCTCACGGCGACGTCGATGTTGGACGATCCGTCAAGGGGGTCCATCAACACGATATAGCCGCCGCCAACGTCACCTTCGAAAATGACTGGATCTTCTATCTCTTCGCAACCGATGGCGGCCACGTGACCGGATCGGGCCAGCGTATCTACGAAGATGTCCGAGCTGGCCTTATCCATATGCTGGACTACGTCGCTGCTGGCGTTTGTCTCGCCGCTGGCGCCAAGAACGTCAGCCAGCGCTGCCTGGCGGACCAACTGTTGGACTTGGCAGGTACCCTCGGCGATCGCAATAATCACCGCCCCTAGACCGTCGTACTGGCCGATCTCCCCCAACCCCGAGGCCAAATATTCCTGAAGAGTAGTACGATTCTTTGTAACCACCTCGCGTCACCTCCCACACTGATTTTCCAGCCCGGAAAAGACAAAGCCTAATTGAATGATTGTTGAACTAAAGGTAACAAACACCGCTAGCTGAGCGTCAAGTTTTTCTTGCCAGGATTTATTCGGAATATTATTCCTAAATGCTGCCAAAAGTGTGTGATAATTCTTAAACGAGAGTAATTAGCGCAGTGGAATATTCGCCATGTTCCAAATATTCGCACGGGGCCATCAAAAATGACATCATCGAATCAGTCTTCGCCCAGACAGACGTCATCAAAGTCCGACCCATTGGATCAATTCGCCCTGGAGATTGCCCGGCGGAACAAACTGGAAGGCGAAAGCCTGCAGAAGCTGTCAACTATCTACTCGTCAGGCGTTACGACCTTGCACCGAAAACTCAAGGGCTGGCTGGAAGAAGGGCGCTTCGATCTGATCGACAAATGGGGTGACCCTACGACTGCTTCCCAGACGTCCACGGCGATAGATGAGCCTTTGGGAGAACGTTTGGCGCGGGAAACGTCGATCCGTCGGGCTAGGGTGGCGCACCTCACCGGCGTGGAAGCGGCGGCCGGGGATGACTACCGGATGCAGCCAACCAGCGAAAGAGCGCAAGCCGCATACCAAGCCGGTGATTACCTCCACAGGGCCCTCGGAGACGTTGCCGCCAGATTCCTCGTCGACCGTCTACGGCCTCAGATGAACATTGGATTAGCATCGGGAAGGGGAGTTGCGTTAACCGTCGACCGGTTGGAGGATCTGGCGAAGGACCGGCAGGAATGGATGAGCGGATACCAGGGTGTGAAGATATTCTCTTTGAGCGGTGGTTCATGGATGGGGACATGGTCGATGCCGTTCAACCGGCCATTGGACGCCGATGCCAACGTATTCCACCTGGGAGCGATACTGCATGTTTCTCCCGGGATCCGAAATTACGTGGGGTCCTGGCTGCTAGCGGGGGAAAGGGTGGCCGAGCAGCCAAGCTACGATGGCGTCCATCTTGACCTGGCGATCGTTGGGATAGGGCAACTCAATACAGGGCATCACTTTCTTCGGCCGGACGCGGCGCTACAGATGGAAAGCATGGGGGATGCCCTGGCCAGCATCCGCGAATTTCAAGATGCTGAAGGCGACCGGCACGCCAGCATCGCGGACATATGTCATGTCCTTTTTTATGTGGGGTCCGGTGAACCTCCGGAACAGATAGCCAAGGCGATAAACGATTTGAACAACGCCATGTCCACTCCTCCCAGAGAAACCCTGGAAAGCGCGGAGGAAGTCATCTTGGTGGCAGGCGGAGCACAGAAGGAAGAGGCACTGTACCACTTCGTTAAGGGAAACTGCCGCGACGCCCCGATAGATCCCGCTAGAGTTACCTTAATCACCGATTCCTGGACCGCCAACCGAATCTTGGAAAGGGGCTGAATTTTTCAACGGCATCTCGACATTACTCTATATAACCAACCCAAACCAATCTTTTAAAACCCGGCATTCGTACGTATTCTAGTAACAGAATGATGCCTGACTATTGGCTAAACTACCGCCAACAGTGTATATTCAAGGTAGTTCCGATGGTCGCGCTGTGGGGCGCATCACCTGGAAGTTCCGAATGGCCGATATGGAGGATAGTCTATATGCCATTCTTGGAGATTATTTCTCTGGGGCTGGTCTTCATGTGGACCCTGAGGCTTGCCAGGGCCAAGGCCCGCAATCCGTGGATCTGGTGCGGCGCGGCTTTAGCGCCGGTTTTCCTTACGATAGCTACGGGTAACGGCTCATGGCAGCTCATCAGCATGGCGCCCATGGTTGCCCTGCTGTTCATGAAGGCCCCCCGCGCTCAAGCGGGACCGGGACCTGCTGGAATCACTTGCCCTCGGTGCCAAGCCGGCCATCCCCATGGTCGATACTACTGCACCAGTTGCGGATGGGAATTGACCAAAGCTTATCCCGCAGAGGGAGTTCTCGCCGATGAATCCCCTCGGGTAGCCACTACTCTCACCGAAAGCCTGGAAACGGCCGGATCAGCGGCTCCACCCGCAGAAACTCCGGCGGCCCCAACTCCCACAGAATCAACTCAGGTTGAAGAACCAGTAGCCGCGGAATCGGTTGTCGAAGAAGCACCGGCGCCACCAGAGGTTCACCCTGAAGAGATTCCTGTAGAAGCACCGGCTCCGGTACCCGCTCCCTCACGTCCGTTGCTCCCTCAGGCGATTCCTACGGCCGTAGCATTGACCGATCGTGGGATAGAGCGACTTAATGAAGGAAGGATTCAGGAATCCATCGACCAATTCACCAAGGCTTTGGCGATGGATCCTAACTACGGCGTAGCTTGGGAAAAGCGGGCTGAGGCTTTCTCGCAGATGGGCCGGGATGACGAAGCGGAAGAAGACCGGCGGCGTCTGGCGGCTATCAACGCTGGCTAGCTAAGCTTTCCAAGGGTTATCCCATGTGACCGCGCTCCTGTACTCCAACGCGGTTCCGGCGCTGTGGTTCCACGGGCTCACCACGAACGGCTAGGGTAGTCTCCACGAACTGTTCCGAAGAATCCACCACGAAGGCGAATATCATGCGTTTGTCACGAGCTAGATGAAGGACCAGAGACCGGCTTCCCCAGCTTCTGCTATTCTCGCCTATACCGCCATGATGTGATACCCGGCGTCAACCGGAATGACTGAGCCGGTGATGCCGCTGGACAGGTCGCTGCAGAGAAACAACGCCGTCTTGGACACTTCATCCATCGATATGTTGCGTCCCAACGGCGCGGTCGTCGAGTGTTGCCGCTTCATGTCCTGAAACCCACCGATACCCCGTGAGGACAGAGTGTCCAGCGGTCCAGCCGAGATAGCGTTCACCCGGATATTTTGCCCGCCATGCTCGGCCGCCAACTGGCGTACTTCGTGCTCCAGCGCGGCTTTCGCTGTCCCCATAATGTTGTAACCTGGGTAAACGCGCTGCGAAGCGTCAAAGGTCATGGTGACAACGCTGCCGCCGCTGGGCATCAACTTAGCGGCGTGATGTACCAGGGGGAGCAAAGTAAAGGCGCTGACCTCGAGGGCGATGCGAAAACCCTCCCGGGACGTGTCTGAAAAGCTGCCGGTGAGGTCTTCCTTGTTAGCGAAGGCTATGCTGTGAACCAGAAAGGAAATCTCCCCGAAGCTATCTCCCACTTGTTTGAAAACATCTTCAACTTGGGCGTCATCGGTCGCGTCGCAGGGCATCGTGATTGCCCCGTCCAACGTGTCCGCCAGCTTGGTAACCCGGTCTTTAACCCGGTCATTCTGGTAGGTTAAGGCCAGCCGGGCACCCGCCTCCGCAAGGATGCTGGCTATCCCCCAGGCGATGCTCCTATCGTTGGCCACACCGACTATGACTCCGTTCTTGCCACTAAGATCTATCGAATACAACCGGAATTACCTCCGAGCGTCCAAGTGCTGTCCATACCAATTACCCGTCTGGCGAATGGCGTGTTCGTGCGTAGTATATCGGAACGAGGGAAAGGCGCCAGCGAACTTGCTACCGTCAAGAACCATGGGTTGCTCGAATCCGTAGATGAGTTCTATCATCTCCCGGGCCTCCGAGCCGAACACGCCTTTGACCCTTAGGGAGCCCCGGGTAATCGCTTTCATCCTTGCCTTGGTCCCAGCCGCCTCGAAAGCCATTCCGATAAATTGTTTGCCCGTAACAGGACCCGCTCCCGGCACATGCCAAACTTGCCCGTAGCACGGCTCGGAGGATCCCAATATGCAGCAGGCCGCAGCTGCGTCGTCGATGTAGATTAGGTCATGCGGAACATCTAATTTTCCCGGCCAAGACGCCGTCCGCCCGTCTAATGCCGCTTGAAATACCGGGGTCATCAACCAGTTTTTAACGTTAGGTCCGTAGAATTCAGGAAACCGGGGAATCACTACCTTTACGTCGGCCATCAAGTTCGCGTCGATAAGTTTTCGCTCCACATCGTTGCGGAGTTGTCCCTTCTTGCTGTTTGCCATCAGGGGATGGTCTTCAGTCGCCGGTGTTGCGCGCAGTGGGCCGTATCCATAAACATTGCCGGGAAATACCAGACGCGCCTTGGACTCCCTGGCCCCGGCCAAGATGTTATCGGTCACCCCAGGCATCACGGAATCCCAGTCCTCGAAGGGGACATTAACGCAGTGATATATCACGGTTGCGTTCCGGCACACGAGACGGACGCTCTCGGCGTGGGAACCGTCTCCGATGGCGATATCGGCGGACGGAGGCAAAACTCTGCGGGCGCGGTCCAAATCGCGCACCACAGCCCGCACGCTTTTGCCCTTTGACGCTAGGAAAGCTACTATCGCCGATCCCAACGCTCCCGCAGCGCCTATGACGACGTGCTTTTCTTCCATAGACCTCTCTGCTCGCCGCCGGTCAGCCCGGTGGCCAGATTCGCCAAAATCGAAATCTCCATCACATGAAGGCCGGAGCCACCCGATCCAAGAAACTCTCCACTTGCCGCTTTGCTTGGAAAGAAGCGAATCGTACCACTAAAGTGTCTGCTCCCGCCTCGACATATTCGGCCATGCACTGAGCTACTCTTTCTGCGCCGCCGAAGGGGCCCCAACGAGTTCCCCAGATGTCGGACCCATAATACCTGGTTAGCCAATCCGTGGCTTCTGCCTCGGCTTGTGCCGTGTCTTCATTCATGTTCACCGTCAGGTAGAACACTTTTTCCAACTGAGTTGGTTCACGCCCCAGGTCCGCAGCCACGCTGTTAACCTGCTCCACTACTTGCTTATACTCTTCGGGAGTGTCGGATATGGATATTATTCCGTCGCCATAACGAGCGGCCCGCAGGAACTGAGCCTCTCTTGCCTGGGACCGCCAGTGGCATGCCAGCAATACCGGCGTCCCTCCCGGTCGTACCGGGTTAGGACCTATCGATACGTCATCTAATTGGAAGTGCTTTCCGGAAAATGTTGCCGGACGTCCGGCTCCTAATTCTTTAACGATCTGAACGATTTCTTCGAATCGGGACGCCCTCCGGCGCGGATCTATCCCCGCCGCTTGCCATTCCCGGCGTTGATCTTCGTTGAATGCGCCTCCGACTCCTGCCGCGACAATCAACCGTCCTTCCGATATAAGATCGACCGTGGCCATGGTCTGGGCCAGCAACACCGGTTGCCGCAGCGCCGCTAAAAGTACCGCCGTACCCAAACGGACCCGCTGGGTCGCCGCCCCTATCGCCGATAGGGCCGCCAAGGGCTCCATGCGCGGTTTGGCGGTTAGGCTATCCCCAACCCAAACAGAATCTAGACCGGCCGACTCCACTTGGCATGCCAGATCAAGCACGGTCTCGGCGCTGCTGGGCGGTTCATCCCTCAACAAGATACCGCGGGTAGGCAGCAGCACTCCCAGTTTTACTTTGCTGTTAGACATGCTCATTCAGTCTAAAGCCCTGAAAGGGACCGTCTGGGATCCCGGACAGAATGCGCTGTGCATCATTGTTCGCTGGATGGGCCGCGGCCAGACAAACGGTCTATCAGGCCCGGCTCCATATGTTGGAAAGTCTCCAAGTCATCGGTAATGTCCAAGTCAAATCCCAAGCCAGGGCTGTAACAGATCGCCACGGATACCTCCATAGCTGCAGCCGTGGACAGATGCTTGCTGAAGCTCCGAGGTCCCAATTCAGGACGAAAAGGTATCCCCGGAGGAACCAGTATGGCGTTCGTACCGCCGTCCCGGCGGGCCGGTGCCAGCGTGATGTTGGTATTTCGCCGGGAAGACCGAAGCAAGCTGTGCAGGTCGCTGGGTTTGAGAAAGGGCAAATCTCCGGCAAGATACAGAGCGGCGGCGTTACGACCGGCCAGTTCGTCGAACGCCTTGCCCAATGTGTCGTTCAGATTCCGGCCCAATTCTTCCATCCAGATACCATCGAAGTTGCGAGCCACGTTCCTTATTCTTTCATCTCCGCCCACCACCCAAAACATCTCGATGGACGATCCTTTGATCGCACCAAGAACCCGGCGCAGCATCCCCACTACCAGGTCGGACCGCTGTTCCTCCGACATGTGAGGAGCTAGTCTCGTCTTACTTTGGCTAAGGGGCTTCATAGGGATGACGGCGACTAGTTCCGACGTTTCTTCTATCATGACTTGTTGGCCGCCATATCCATAATGATTTCCGCTAAAGCCACCTTATCGGCTTCTGTTTCCATGATTATCGATGCGGGCACAGCCTGGATGCCCATTCCTTCTATCTCCGGCGCTAACCCGGAGTCCTGATGGTCTATCAGGAAAGCGTCGGTAATTCCCATGTACTGGCGGGCGACTCCGGCACAGGAGGCGTCATCGCCCAACTCTCCCATCATCTTGGCCGCTGGGCCTCGCAGTGCCGACCCTCCCACGATGGGGCTAACAGCAACGCGGAAACCACCGAATGACTCCAATCCCTCCCGGACTCCCGGGATCGCTAGGATCGGTCCTACGCTCAAGTAGGGGTTGGAGGGGCAAAGAACGAGGAGATTCGCTTGTTCCATCGCTGACCGCAGGACTGGCGATGGCGAGGCAGCCTCAGATCCAACGTACTTGACGCCGGTAACCTGGGGTTCGCTGCGCTGTCGAACGAAATAATCCTGCATGGCGAGGTCTCCAGACTGGGTAGTCAAAAATGTGCGCACGGGTTGGTCACTCATGGGCGCGATGCGGTGCTCTATCCCCACCCTTGAGCATAACTCTGCTGTAACTTCAGACAGTGTCGCTCCTTGTCTTAGCAACTCCGTGCGATGGATATGGGTAGCCAGGTCCCGGTCTCCCAGGTTGAACCAGGTGTCAATGCCATAGCGTCCCAACATGTCCAAGGCCTGAAATGTATCCCCTGCCAACCCCCATCCAGTGTCAGTATTGGATAGGCCAGCCAGGGTATACATCACGGTATCCAAGTCGGGGGATACATGCAACCCATAGAAGCTTTCGTCGTCACCGGTGTTGACTACTATCGCCAACTTGTCCGGTGGCAAGATTCTAGCCAGACCTAGCGCCAACTTGGCGCCTCCCACACCGCCCGCCAAGGCCAGAACCTCTATCGCCATCGCAGACTGTTGGGCCGTGATGGCAGGTATGAAGGCAATCTTAAAGTCGTGTTAAGAGACCGCATGTTCCTGCTGTGGACCTTTTCAGATCTGGTTAGGGTGTTCGAATCTAAAGGTATCCATCTCTACCAACCGGCGGTAAGAGCCGAATATCTCTTCCACGTTTTCGCCTACCAAGTCCAGCGGGTCTAGGGCTTCGTCGGTGTCGCTGAAGACCCGGCGATGTCCGTAGGTGGTGTACCTTTCGACGGGAATCCGGCCGGCTTGCCGAATCATCTCTCGGAATTCAGCCGGCCGCATCAACTGGCCATGCTGAGCGCCAGCGGACGTGGATATGCTTTCATTAATCAGAGTGCCGCCCAGGTCGTTAACCCCGGCGTTCAGCAATAGCTGGGATACCCGGGAGCCTTCTTTGACCCAGGATGCCTGGATGTTGGGTATCCAATTGTTCAGCATGATTCGCGCGATGGCGTGCACTTTTATCACGTCCATCCCGGTGGGTCCGGTGCGGATACTATCTTCCAGCGATTTGATGAACATGGGGGCTTCGGCATGCACAAAGCTCAAAGGCACGAACTCGGTTATTCCTCCGGTCTGCCGCTGGATATCCCGCAGTAGATCGATGTGCCGGACTATATGCTCGTTGGTCTCCAAGTGACCGAACATTATGGTCGAAGTGGTGGGGATACCCAACTCGTGGGCGGTGGTAATCACTTCCGTCCACTGGTCTACAGTGATCCGTCCGGGGGAGATGCGATCACGCAGGCCTTGGTCCAATATCTCCGCCGAAGTGCCCGGAAGGCTGCCAACCCCGGCGGCTTTCAATCCTTCTAAGTATTCCTTAATCGTCCAGCGAGAGCGAATCGATCCATATAGCACTTCCTCGGGTGAAAACCCGTGGATGTGGATGTCAGGCAGTTCTTCCTTGATGGCCCCGCATAACCGGATATACAGGTCGCCTTCCATCTGCGGCGGTAGTCCCGCCTGGATGCAAACTTCAGTGGCTCCGTAATCCCAGGCCTCCTTGGCCCGGCGGACAATCTCGTTTATGGGGAGGAAGTACCCTTCCTCTTCCCGGAAGTCTCTGCTGAATGCGCAAAAACCGCATCGCTTGATACATACATTGGTAAAATTGATGTTGCGGTTAACAACGTAGGTAACCGCATCTCCCACGGTCCGGCGGCGGAGTTCGTCCGCTGCCATCGTCATGGCGGTATATTCCAAGCCGGTTGTGGTCATGAGGGTCAAGGCGTCCTCGGCAGAAACATCCTTCCCTTCAAGGGCGTGATCCAGTACTCTGGCGACTCCAGGGTCCACCAGATTTACCAGCGCCTCAACGTCCGCGATAGCGGGACGGTCTTCACTATTGGCCGGCATAACGCTGAATTCCCCCTTTTACGTAGCCTTCTTGGTCGGTTAGGCTTTCAACATTGGTTCTTAGGCCCGGATCCAAATATCGGCCGATTCCTACAAAGTATTCCGGGTATACCGGAAGTCTGGGTTTGAGTTCGTATCCCTCGGCTGCCGTGCGTTCCGTCAGCTGGGCCAATCCCGGCCAAGGAGCTTCAGGATTAACGTAGTCGATAGTGAGGGGAGAGACACCTCCCCAATCGTTGATGCCGGCTCCGATATAGGCCTGGTAGTTATCCGAGTTTAGATTGGGCGGAACCTGAAGGTTCATATCCGGCCCAAGGAGAATCCGGGCAACAGCCACCGTCCACAACAACTCATCCGATGGCGCATCCGGCGTTTCGCTCATCGGCGTTTCCGGTTTGGCCCGGAAGTTCTGGATTATCACTTCTTGGATGTGCCCATGGGCTGCGTGAAGCTTCCGGATGGCCAACAGAGCGTCGATGCGCTCCATCCTGGTTTCGCCAATGCCGATGAGAATCCCAGTGGTGAACGGAACGGCTAACTCCCCAGCAATCTCGATGGTACGGAGCCTTACCCTAGGACGCTTGCTGGGTGCGAACTCGTGGGGGCCGCCTTCCTCATACAATCTAGGGCTGGTGCTCTCCAGCATCAATCCCATGGAGGGATTATAAGGACGCAAGGCAGCCATCTCTTGGCGGCTCATGGTTCCGGGATTCGCGTGTGGTAGTAGGGAAGTTTCCTCCACCACCAATTTGCACATTGCCGTCAGATATTCCAACGTCGTGCGGTAGCCACGATGAGCAAGCCATTCTTTGGCTTCAGGATAGCGGACTTCCGGACGCTCCCCTAAGGTGAACAATGCTTCGGTGCAACCCAACCGCTGTCCGGCTTTAGCTACTCCCAGCACCTCTTCCGGTGTTAGATAGAGGCTATCGCCCGCCTCAGCAGGGTCTTGGCGGAAGGTGCAGTAGGAGCAGAAATCCCGGCACAAACGGGTTAATGGGATGAATACCTTGGGGGAAAAAGTGACAGTCTTACCTTTCCCGGCATCGCGCATCTGAGACGCCGTGTGGCAGATGTCGTTCAAAGTCGAACCATGTGCCCCGATCAAAGCGAACGCCGCTTCTTCAGGCAGTTCATCCGCAGACCGATCCAGACGGAGAACTTCTTCGATGGGGATTGTCGAGGCGTTCACCGGAGGCGCACTCGGTGTAAATGTTGGAACGTTCAACTCTCTCCAACTCGCTGAGTACAACAAGTCTGGCGAGGACTCAAGCTTTGCAGGGATGGCACGAGGGTTACACAGCAGATAGGCCGGTTCCCTGTACCTGGGCGGGCTTTCGACTATTGTAGCTTTTCACCCTGACCCAAGCAACTATAGCCATATCTAAAGGGGCGCGAATACCGAGAGGAAAGCGGCGATAAATCTAATCGGTCTAAAACGGTTACAGGCCCGTCAGACGGCCTTGGTCCGGAGGCTCGATCTGTTGATAGGTTTTGCCCAAGTATTCATAGGCAATGCGGGTAGCCACCCGGCCTCTGGGTGTCCGGTCTAAAAAGCCCAGTTGAAGGAGGTATGGCTCCAAGACGTCCATGATTGTATCCGAGTCTTCGTTGATTGATGCGGCCAGGGTTTCCAGCCCTACCGGTCCGCCATCGAATTTATCGATGAGGCTGGATAACAGGCGGTGGTCCGACTGATCCAAGCCCAGTTGGTCCACGCTTAGTTGTTGCAAACCGGCCCGGGCCACATCGCGGGTAACCCGGTTATCCGCCTTGACCAATGCATAGTCCCTGGTCCGTTTCAGCAGGCGGTTGGCGATGCGAGGGGTACCACGAGAGCGGGACGCAATCTCATCTAGCCCATCCTGATCAGCGTCCATCTCCATTATCCGGGCGGAACGAGACACGATTACTTCCATGTCCGAAGGCTCGTAATATTCCAGCCGGAATACCGAGCCGAACCGGTCACGCAGGGGAGCGCTGAGCAACGAAAACCTGGTGGTGGCCCCTACCAGAGTGAAGGGACTGATACGGAGGTTCACGCTTCGGGCCGCCAAACCCTTCCCCACCATCCAGGACAGAAAGAAGTCCTCCATGGCGGAATAAAGCACTTCCTCCACCACCCTGTGCAAACGGTGAATCTCATCGATGAACAGCACGGCGCCGGGTTGAAGTCCGGTGAGAATCGCCGCCATGTCCCCAGCGCGCTCGATGGCCGGGCCCGATGTTACTCGTATCTCGGAATTCATTTCCTGGGCGATGATGTGCGCTAATGTGGTCTTGCCCAGGCCTGGTGGACCGTAGATGATGACGTGGTCCAGAGGTTCGCTGCGCATCTTGGCAGCCTGGATGGCGATGCTGAGGTTGCCCTTTACATGGCCCTGTCCGACGAAGTCGTCCAGACTCCGAGGCCGCAGAGACAGGTCTACGTCTTCAGGCTGGCTTTCACCGGAGATCAGGCGTTCGGCCATGTTGTCCCCCCTCCACAAAACCCCATCAACAACACCGCGGACAAGCCTCAACCGATTGAGGCTTGTGGCGCAGAGCAAGAAACAATCTTTTCAGCCCAATTTTAGGTTAGGGTCCAAAAAGCGTCAAGGAACATATGACGCAGGATTCCCCAGGAATGGCGTTATGTAATGCTGGTTAGGGTTCCGGGTTTATTGCGTTGGTTCGCCGTAAACCTCAATCTCCACGGCTCCCGTGTTACCTCCGCTGCTATCCACGGTCTCAAGACGAAGTCTCTTGGCAGTCAGGTCCACGTCGAAGTAGTGCACGGCGGAAGCGTCGGCTAGGTCGAAGGGTCCAAATGTTTCACCCCGGTCTGTTACCACCCGGAAGGATGAGATCTGAGCGGAGGTTCCCATGGTCCGGGTCCAGAAACCCAAGGACGTAACATGGGAATCTTGGGCGAATTCAATCTCGATCCACGCGCCATTACCGTCTCCCTGAGACGACCATTGGGTCGACGGGTTTCCATCCAAGGCGTTGTTGGCGCCGAAAGACGAATCCATTGAGGGGCTGCCGTAATTCGAACTTACGCGGGTGACCCGGCCACCATTCTCCGCCAAAGCCAGGTTTTTATCTTGGGGCCTGGACGCCGGTTCGGCATCGGCGGCTTTCGTCCGGAAAGTCAGATCCTTGTAGCCGTAGACCGTGCCATCTGGACCGATGCCGCCGAAGGTTAAATGATACTCCGTGTCAGGTTCAAGACCGGTTAATAGGGGATGGTGGTCGCCATGCCCGGTACCGCCCATGTCGGAATCAACGGCCAGCCGTCCGTATTCCGTGGTCGTCCCGAATGCGACGGCGCAGGCCACGTCGATGCTTGTCTGCGCGGTAACAGTCGCCGAGGTCGAAGTGATGTCCACAACTTGAATCTCAAATTCTAGGATATCTGTCAGGTCTCCCAGGGTTCCGACAGTTTGAGTAACCGGAAAGGAAGCCCCAATAACTGCTGAACCCGCCACCGATGGAATGGCGGCCTCCAACACGGGATTCTGCTCCATCTGGGTGGTCCCACCGCTGGCGGCAACGGTCAGCGCCGGCGACGGGGTTTGGGATTCCGCTGAAGAATCGTCCGAAGTTGCCGTCTTATTGGCGCTGGCCTTTGTCTCCGCCACGGGAACGGCGGTCGCAAGGATAGTCACTTCTTCCCGCTGGGGGCCAGGCCCGCTAGCTTGCGGTTCAGTAGCGACGGGAATCGAGTTACCACCGCAAGCTACCAGGATAGATACGACCAATGCGGTTAGTCCGGCAGTCAGTCTCGAATGTCTTGAATTCACTTTATCCACGACTTCACAATTCCCCCAGTAGGATTTCTGTTGCCTATGAGATGCCAATATATACCCCATCTAGGTCTATACGCGGTCTTTCCACCATTAGAGTACATCCGGAATTTTCCTAAATTCTAGTACGTATCGGTTAACTCGATGGATTGACATCGATGACCCGATATCGCCCTGGTATTCAAGCCAGTTGGATTGATCGGGAAAACAATCATTAATCAGATGCATCTATTTTGATTCGATGCATCTAAGGGTTGGCTTCGGTTGAAGTCTCGATCGTCAGACTCTGTTTTCGATGGTCGAATCTTCATATCTCGTGACCGATTTCTGGCACTGGCCGTGCGCTACCTGAAAGGAGGTGCTTTAGTAACCACGACCGTGCCACAGCCTGGTAACCAATCGATTTAGATTTATTGGAGAGCCGCTGGCAAAGATTCGACCGCGGTCTTCGATCTTCAAGATCACGGCGGAGTGTTTGTGATGAACCCCCAGGCCCGTGGCAGTTCAGACCTGGTCCGGACCGTCGAAAATGTCTCGATGAATATCGACACTACCGACCTCCCCATCGGCGCATATAGCGTATGGTGGGTCATATTCAACAACCCCGCAGGCTGCAGCGATGGCGAATGTGGCGAAAACGACGTGCTACCTCCTCCCAGCACCCCCGAGGCTGAGGTTTCTGCTGTCTGGGCGACCGGTGGAATCGTCGGGCCCGACCGCGGCGGCCACTTCAGTGCTCGTCTAGGCGTGGGCAAGGATGCCGCCCCCGGACAAATCATCTTCGGAGATGCTCTTACTAATCCTATGGGCGCCGAGATTCACATGATTGTCCGCTATCATGGACCGGCCCGATGGGACGATCCCGAAGCATTGCTGTCCCAGATGAGCACGTTCCAAGGTTATTGCACCCCGGCGAGTTCCCTGGGCGTGGGCACGGACGAGAGCGCATTCTCTTGCTTCGAGCCCCAGGCCACCATGCACATGCCTTAAACTGGCATAACAACGTTGATACCTAGGTGGTATCGAAAAGGCCCGGCGCATTCACGCCGGGCCTTGTTTTGCGTTTGGCAAATTTCATGGAATCCGGGGAAATGGGGGAATTACTGTTCGAACCTGCGGAACACCAAGCAAGCGTTCTGACCGCCGAAGCCGAAGGCATTGGACAGGACAACTTTGACGTCCAGTGACCGGGCTTGGTTGGGCACGTAGTCCAGATCGCAAGCCGGGTCCGCCTCTTGATAATTGATGGTGGGGTGAACCTTGCCGTCGTTGATAGATTTCAGGCAGGCAATGGCTTCCAATGACCCCGAAGCGCCAAGGGAATGGCCAATCATCGACTTCGTGGAACTGATGGGAATCTTATAAGCTAGGTCTCCAAATAGCCGCTTGATGGCCACCGTCTCTAATGCGTCGTTCAGTGGTGTGGAAGTGCCGTGGGCATTGATGTAGTCCACCTGATCCAGCCCCAAACCTGCGTCCAATAGCGCCTGTTTCATCGCCTCGGCCGCACTGGCGCCGGTTTCTTCGGGTTGGACCAAGTGTCCGGCGTCGGAAGTGCAACCGAAGCCAACTATCTCGCCGATGATTGCCGCGTTCCGCTTTTGAGCGTGTTCCAGGCTTTCCAACACGAGGATAGCCGAACCCTCACTGGGTACGAATCCGTCCCGGTTGGCGTCGAAGGGACGGCTGGCCTTCTCCGGCTCGTCATTGCGGGTACTCAGGGCCCGCATGACCGCGAACCCGGCCAGACCCAGTTGGCTGATTCCTGCCTCAGTGCCACCGGCCAAAACAACGTCGGCGCTTCCCCGCCGAATCACGTCCAAAGCCTGTCCGATGGCCTGGTTCGAGGCGGCACAGGCGGTTGTGGCCGTTGAGTTGTATCCGTGGGCGCCGACGTACCGGCTCAGGTTGGCGGCTGCCATGTTGGGCAGAACCATGGGGAAGAAGAAGGGCGTCATCCGCATTCCTCCTTTTTCGGCCAACACCCGGCAATTGTCTTCCAACGTCGGGAACCCACCGTTGCCATTGCCCAGCACCACCCCAACCCGGTAAGGGTCTTCCTGGGAGATGTCCAAGCCTGCCGATTCTACCGCCGTCAATCCGGCGGCTACGGCCAGTTGGGAGAACCGGGCCATTCTCCTGGCCTCTTTACCGTCTATGTATTGGGTGGGGTCGAAGTCTCTTACCTCGCCGGCGATGCGGCAGGGGTAATCGGTGGCGTCGCATAACGTCATAGGACCGATGCCCGGTTTTCCGGCGAGCAGATTCGCCCAGAATGCATCGGGCGTCTGCCCCAATGGGGTAATCGCCCCCATCCCCGTAATTACTACCCTATTTCGGTCAGGTGTCACTCCTCATTCTCCTTGGTAAGTCCGTGATGGGTCCTAGTTGGTCCGCAAGTCAGCGGGTAATAGGTCCGGATATAGCTCAGGCTCGATTCCCAAGATTTTTTCCCTTACCTCGGCAGCCACGAAGAGAGAACCCGTAGCCAGAATCAGGTCTCCATCGTCGGCCAGATCCAGAGCCAGTGTCACCGCCTCTGCCGAAGAAGCGGTCTCCGTTGCTTGGATGCCGTGCTCATCAAATAGAGACACTATCTGCGCCGGGGGGGTGGACCTGGGATGGCGAGACCGGGATGCGAAAACCACCGGGTCCTCTTTCACCAAACGCCCAACCATCCCGGCGACGCTCTTGTCACGGGAAAACCCGGCAACAAGAATCAACCTTCTAAAGTTCATATAGGACGCTAAAGACTCCAGCAAGGAGTCCATAGAATATTCATTATGCGCGCCATCGACGACAACGAGGGGGTTGCGTCCCAAGACTTCCATACGGCAGGGCCAAGTCACACTGGAGAAGCCTCGCTGTATCCCATCGGCGGGGATGGAGTGGCCTTTCTCTTGCAGTGCTTCCAACGCGGCGACCGCAGTGGCTGCATTCTCCAACTGATATTTGCCCAATAGAGGCACTCTTAGGTCGTAGGTATTCCCGCGGCCGGTAACGGTTAATTCTTGGCCGTCGACCGACGCCGGCCCCGGAGACCAAGTTACATCCTTTCCCACCTGGATCGGCGTGGCAGACACGGAATGACATACATCTAGAATCGCTTCCATCGCCTCTGGCTTCTGGGGAGCAATCACCACTATTCCGCCGGGTTTGATGATTCCGGCCTTTTCCCGGGCAATCTCGCCGATAGTGCCGCCCAGGATGGCCGTGTGGTCGAGGCTTATAGAGGTAATCACGGCTACATTGGAGTTGACGACATTGGTGGCGTCCAACCGGCCGCCCAGTCCAACCTCAATAACTTGAAAGTCGGCTTTGTTTTCGGCGAAGCATTGGAATGCCATGACAGTCATGAATTCAAAGAGAGTGACCGGGTCGAGACCTTCGTTCTGTCCAACCCACTCTTGATGGGGCCAAAGTTCTTCCACTAACCGGCTAAACTCCTCCTCCGTGATGGGAACGGTATCTCTGCGGATGCGCTCGCGGAAGCTGTGCAGATGAGGAGAGGAGTAGAATCCGGTTTGGTATCCGGCGGCGTGCAAAGCGGAGTCGCAGAGTGCTGCGGTGCTTCCCTTGCCCTTGGTGCCGGCCACGTGGATGGTTGTGGCGGCATCGTGGGGATTACCCAGCCGTTGGAGCAACCGCTCCATCCGGGCCAAGTCGAAGATTGCCTTCTGACGAGGGCCGGCCGGCTGGTTGCGCTCGTGGTCAACCATGGAAAGCAAGAGGTTTATGGCGCCGGAATATTTCAATCGATGCCCCTCACTGCCCAACTTCCGGTAGCCTGGCTAATGATCTCGCAGATGGGCGGGCATGAATCCCAGAGCGATTTTGATACCGTCCCAGAAGCCCACCGATCTGACAAAATCTATGTTACCCTCAAGCGCCCTCGGGGTAAACCCAAAGGTCTCTTCCACGATACCAGGTTCGGCCACATTTCGAATGGAAATCATCTTCAGTTGGTCGGTGGTTATGGGCGGTCTTGCCACCACCTTCTGTATCATCGCAGTGGGCAGGTACATCATCCAAGTCGGCACATGGAGGCGAAAACGGCGCTTTCCCAAGGTCCGTGAGATTAAGGTAATCAATCCGTTGTAGCTCAACTGGTCAGGTCCGCCAATCTCCACTGTCTTGCCCTTCAAGTCCTCCCGGTCCACCGCCAGCGCCAGGCATTTGGCCATATCCGCCACGGCGATGGGCTGGAACCGGTTTCTTCCCGACCCGGCCACCGGGACTACGGGGGTTGTCTTAACCAAACCAGCCAAGGTGTCGAGGAACTCGTCCCCTTCTCCGAACATTATAGAGGGCCGTATTATCGTGTAGGGCAGACCGCTGTTGATGACTTCCTGCTCTCCCTTCCACTTGCTATACAGATAAGTATAGTTAACGTCATTGGTCGCGCCGATGGCGCTGACCTGGATGAAGTGCTTGACCCCGGCTTCCTTTGCGGCCGCGGCGACGTTGGCCACGCCCTGCCGGTTGATTAAATCGTAGGTGAGGTTCCGGGACTTCCGGATGATGCCTACCAAGTGAATCACCACTTCAACATCGTACATCGACCCAGCCAATGCTGCGGGGTCGGTGACGCTACCGTAGTGGACTTCAACCGACCGGTCGGGAAACAATCGTTCGCTACCGGGCGTATGCACCAAGCATCGGACGCGATGATGATGCTCCTGTAGTTCACGTACAACGGCCCGACCTAGAAATCCAGTGGCCCCTGTTACCAACACCAGCATTGTTGAATATCCACCTAGATGTGCTTCTTAAGAATCGTGATACCGCCTCAAAAGGCGGAAGAATTAACCCGTTGGTTACTATATTATAAGACCAAATATCCGTGGGTGATCTAGGCTGGCCTGGTGCCGGGAAACTTCTGGGTGGAGGATCATGACCTATGGCAAACGGTGAGTTGCATTTCGGGGCTGGGATGGCCCTTGGGGCGGCGGAAACAGCCCGGGAGGCCAGGTGGATGGAGGAACTGGGATTTGAATACTTCGCCGCCGGTGAGCACTACATGCGCGGCGACCCGCCGGGTCCCACCCACGCCTCGATACCGCTCTTGGGTGTGGCAGCCGGAGCGACCGAAAAGATCCGCGTCCTATCATCCATATTGCTAACTCCCTTTTACCATCCAACCGTTCTGGCCAAGCTGACAAATACCCTGGATATAGCGTCAGGGGGCCGGCTGACCTTGGGGGTAGGAGTCGGCGGCGAGTTTCCGATGGAGTTCGACGCTGCCGGACTACAGGTCAGCCAGCGGGGACGCCGGACCAACGAGTGCCTGGAAGTGCTGCGCCGTCTGTGGACTGAAGAGAGGGTGTCATACCAGGGACGGCATTTCCAACTGGATAATGTAACCGTGATGCCGCGTCCGGCGCAGCAACCCCATCCACCGGTTTGGGTCTCGGGACGCCGGGAGCCGGCGATGCTTCGGGCCGCAAGATTAGGCGACGGCTGGCTGCCCTATTTCTATGACCCTGATAGATACCGGTCCAGCGTGGAGACAATCACTCGCGCCGCCGAAGAACAGGGCCGGAATATATCAGATTTCCAATGGGCCTATTTCCCTTACATATCCATATACGACACAGTGGACAAGGCGGCGGAAGTGGCCGCCGAAGCCTTGGGTGGCCGCTACCTATACGGCGGTGGGTTCAGAGACATCGTCGAGAGATACTGCTTGCTTGGGCCGGTAGAAAGCTGCATCGCCCGGCTTCAGGAGTATATCGACGCTGGCACCCGCCATATAGTTTTCGCCGTCGCCTGTCCCAGGGAAGACCGGGCCCGGCATCTGGAGACCATCGCTAAGGAGATTATCCCCCATTTCCGGAAACTTGGAGCCTGACTGGGATTTCCACGCTAGGTTTAAGAAATAAAACGGGTGAAATTGTGCATTCAGCCCGTTATAATTATCCGCAACAAAGTAATAAACACCGGCCAAAACCGGTGATTTGGGACTCTTGCAGCAATTTTCCCAGAACCTTGAGTGGGCTTGGAACAAGATTGGTCTCGACTCCAACTCTTATGCCTCGAAAAGCAATAGGCCCGTTCACCAAGGCCATCCGGTGGCACGGACAGTTACTCTTAATTAACACGATAATGTAATATTTGAACCAATCCGGTATAATATCCACCAGGCTGTTAATAGTATGCGTTCGGCTTTTCGGAATCCGCCCTCCGGTAGCCGGATAGGCTAACTCCCCGACCTTTCAATCTTGATACAGCCAGGCTCAGGTGGTGAGCCTTTGCAGGAGGGATTGTGGTAGTAGCGTCTAGAATCAAGAAAGTAGTGCTGTTACAACCGGCTTCCGCCGGTGGAAATTTTGAATACATCGCGATTCCCCGCCAGGGGATGTTGTTTCTCTCCGGAGCCCTCGCTCAATGGGAAGGTGAATACCTCTACGAGCGAGAGATCTGGTTCGAAGACCGGTGCGGTGTAATCGACCCCGACAAGGACCTGGAAGGCGTAGACCTTCTGATGGTCACGGCGCTCATCAATGAGGCGCCCCGTGGCTACCAGATAGCTCGACAGGCCAGAGAATATCACCCGGAGATTAAGATTATCGGTGGCGGGCCTCAGATGGGACCGCTCTGCGAAGAAGCCTTCGCCGTCGGCAGTTTCGACGTTGTAGTGCAACGTGAGGCCGAGGACATCATCGGCCAACTGTGCGACATTCTGCTTACGTACAAGCCCGGTGAACGGGATCCCTACCTGGACAAAGTGCCGGGCATCAGCTACCAGCGGGATGGCCACGTCGTGCAAACTCGCCGGTCAGGTCTGATTAATCCGGACTTTGTGGAGCTGCCCGATTTTCGCTCCATCAGAGATTTAACCCCGGATAACCCCATGGCCGGTGGCGTCATCGAGACGACCCGAGGCTGCACTGAGAAATGCACTTACTGCCAGGTGATTCAGCAATTCTTGGGCTATCGATTAATCTCCAGAGAAACCGAGATTAAACGCCTGACTCAGCTAACGGAACTGGCTGCGGACGGATTGATTCACTCCAGGAACGGTAATTTCCAGGTATTTATCTCCGACGATCTGCACCCGCCGCCTTTGAGAGCGGTGAAATACCGGGACGAGCGGCTTGCCCGCTTGCAGTCTTGGAAAGACCACACCAAAAACATGTATATGATTTGCCAAGCGCGGGCCGAGATTGGACAAGATCCCGAGCTTGCAACCGCGATGTTAGAAGCCAACATAAAGATGGCCTACATCGGCGTAGAGTCTGACAACGCAGAAAACCTCAAACTGGTGAACAAGCGTCAAGAACCTGGTCAGATGCACACCGATCTCACGACGCTTAACGACATGAGCTTCTCCATCGTTGCGATGACCATCATCGGTCTTCCCTACGATACGGAAGAAAGCATCATGGAATTGGCCGACTGGGTCACTCAGGTCAGTAAATACCAAACGGTAAACTTCCTCACTCCGCTACCGGCGACGTCCAACTGGGACACTTTGGTCCCTCTGAACGAGCATGGCGGTCTTCTTGCTGAAGGCGAGATGCGGCCTTATCACCTGTATACCGGCCGGCAGTTCGTCCATCAGGACGAGCGATGGACCATGGCGGAGAGCAGGGACTTGTTCGACAGATATTCGGCAAGGCTTACCCCGGTGGATGACCTCTACCGCCGTATCTTCCGTATTCTCCGAAACTACCGGCTACGTCTGGCATCGACCAGCCGCGACGTGGGTGACAGCATAACCGCCCGGTTAGCGGACGCTACTGAAAGCTTAAAGAGCTGGTCGGACCCGGTGTCCATGGCTGGACGCGAGTTCGGCGAGAACATCTCCCAGCGTGTGGGAGAACTGGCGGAAAAACTGCGGTCAGTGTCCCAGCCTCTGGCGAACGCTCGCCAGGAAGTTGTGGATAACATCGGTAGCGACATCAGCGAGCTGGCCGATTCACTTAAGGATCTTTCCGGGCCGGTCAATAACGGCAGCAGCGACCTTGCGGCCAATATCTCAAGCCGGATCACCGATTTGACTGAGATGTTGAACACCGTGATGTCCGATTCACGCCGGGGCAGAACCACCGGCGAATAATCAATCTCCGCCTTCGGAATCACCTGAAGCCGATAGTTGCGGCGGTACTGAACTGTTAGGGAGGAGGCGGCTGTGGCAGTGCATGTGTTCTTTGTGATTTCTGACGCATGGCTGGCGTTCGACGATTCGCCTGAGTTGAAATGAACGAACTTCGCCGTGTATTTATCACGGGTATCGGAGCGATAAGCTCTTTGGGCCTGGACGCATCCACAACCTGGGACAACCTGGTGGCGGGGCAGTCAGGCATCGCTCCAATCACCGCCTTCGACGCCGAGGCCTTCGATACCCACTTCGCTGGCGAAGTCAAAGGCTTCGACGCAGAGAACTACCTGGATCGCAAAGAAGCCCGGCGCATGGACCGCTTCGCCCAGTTTGCCGCCGTGGCCGCGAAAGAAGCTTGCCAACAGGCCCACCTAGACCCGAGAGAGGGCGATCCATTCCGAGTGGGCGTAATCATCGGCAGCGGGATCGGCGGCATCATCACCCTGTCCCAACAGATGGAAGTATTGAGCCAGCGGGGTCCGAAACGGGTAAGCCCATTTTTGATTCCCATGATGCTGGCCGACATGGCCTCCGCCCAGGTTTCCATGGTCACCGGGGCGATGGGCGCCAATTATTGCTTGGTTTCCTCCTGCTCCAGCGGCGCCGATGCCTTGGGCCAAGCGTGGGAAATGATACGCCGTGGCCAAGAAGACGTGATGTTGGCCGGCGGTAGCGAAGCTCCGCTATTCCCCATCGCCGTTGCCGGATTCAACTCCATGCGGGCCCTATCCCGGTTCAATGAGGATCCTCAAAAGGCAAGCCGCCCATTTGATGCCGACCGGGATGGATTTGTGATGGCCGAAGGTGCTGCGGTCTTGGTTCTGGAGAGCCAGGAGAGCGCTGAAGCCCGTGGGGCGACGATTCTGGCTGAGTTGCGCGGATATGGCGCTACTTCTGATGCTCACCACCTCACGGAGCCCGGTCCCACCGGACAGAGTGCCGCAAACGCCATTCAGTTGGCTTTAAATGCTGCGGGTGTCGAGCCGTCTGAATTGAACTACCTCAACGCCCATGGAACCTCAACGCCGTTGAACGACCGGTCGGAGACGCGGGCGGTCAAACTGGCTCTGGGCGAACACGCTTACCGCGTGCCAATCAGCTCAACCAAGTCTATGACCGGGCATCTTCTTGGAGCAGGGGGAGCTTTAGAAGCGACGTTCTGCGTCATGGCGATAAAGACCGGCATCGTTCCGCCAACCATCAACCTGAATACGCCGGACCCCGACTGCGATCTTGACTACACGCCCAACCAATCCAAACAGAAGCGGATCGACGTGGCCATGAGCAACTCATTCGGTTTCGGTGGGCACAACTCTGTACTCGTCTTTGCCAATCCCGATCAACGCAGCTAATCCCGCCCTTATCTAGCCCGCCTCCGGCCCGCTCCGCTTTCCTAGTTCTGTGATGGCTTCACGAACTGGGCTTTGAAGACTACTAACGGTATCGCTATCACTATGATAATCAGAGCGATGATTTGCGCCTGATTCAAAAACTCGAAATAAGGAATCTGCTCGACGCGTAAG
Organism: uncultured bacterium; assembly: GCA_963997925.1. Classification (GTDB taxonomy): domain Bacteria; phylum Chloroflexota; class Dehalococcoidia; order Lucifugimonadales; family UBA3495; genus UBA11650. The sequence continues at coordinate 9,716 of CAXEOX010000017.1, read as the reverse complement.
AAGCTCAAGAAGAACCTCCCGATCGAATACAAGCCCCCGTACAACACAAAGAACATCCCACGGGGACGCAACCGGTTACGCAGGGGCCAGATAGCGGCCGCCAGCAGAAGGTCGAATATTAGCTCATATGCTACCGCGGGATGGGAAGCGGGCCGAGTGTAGCCCGGACTGGCGGAGTTGGTGTAAATGACCCCCCAGAACATGTCGGTGGCTTTGGCGAAGTGCTCCCCATTAACAATGTCTCCAATCCTGCCGATGGCCATGGAGATCAGCAACGCCGGCGCGACGATGTCGGCCATGTGCCCAATGCCCGGAAGAGGAGCTTTGTTCGGCTCTCCCAAGAAGGAGAATGTCTTGAACAATGAACCCCAAAGCGCCAGGAACCGGTCAGAGTTTCGGATAAGGACATAGGCGGCGCCGAAAGCGAAGCCGCCTAGAATGGCGCCGTAGATCGCAATTCCACCTTGCCAAACGTAGAACATCCTTATTGGGTCGTGCTGGTAGATCGGGCCCCAGAAATCGATAACGTGGACAACCCTTGCACCGACTATTCCACCGATGATTGACCAGACGGCTATGGAGTATATGGCGTCGGCAGATATGCCTTCTTTCGTGCCCCAACGCACCGCCAGATATACCGAGGTGGCCACTGCTATAAAAGTAAATAGTCCGTGCCATGCCAAAATGAACGGTCCGAAGTCGATGATGTTGGGACCTAATGGAATCGATATCACGGCAAGGGTGTGCATGTTCTAGCTCGCTATACTCATAGAATTGACTGATTCAGCCAGATACTCCCGGAGTCGAACCGGGTGAAATAGTGTGTACAAGGTATACCCGTGCCCCGTAAGGTTGCAAGGCGTGGGACACCCTCTGAAATTCGTCTTCGCTGGAAGGCAGGCAATACAACGCCGGACCCGCGCCCGACAGGTGAACTTCCGCACCGGTTGCCAACCTGATTTGCTGACGCAGAACCTCCAGTTCCGGGAACTCTTGAAAAGCGGCCAGCTCGAAAACGTTGTACTGCATATCTGCTACGAATCCGTCAGCTTCTAGGATTCCCGCAAGCCGTTCGGTCCGGCCTCCATCGGTATATTGATCTGCTGTTAACCGGGAAAACATTCTCGCTGTTTTGTCAGGAATCGTCTCCGACGGGCAAATCAGAGTCACCGGGAGCGATGGCAAGGACTGTATCGGCGTGATGGATTCTCCCCGTCCGGTCCCCGTTGCTGTCCCTCCAGTTAAGAAGAAGGGAACATCGGAACCCAAGCTTGCGGCTATCTCGGATAGTTCTTCGATGGACATGTCTAATCGCCAGAGTTGATTCAACGCCAAAAGGGCCGCAGCGGCATCGCTACTTCCCCCACCCAAACCCATCGCCACCGGTATATGTTTCTCCAGTGTTATGTCCACTCGGGGCTGTATACCCCGGCTATTCGCCAGGCTTGCGGCGGCCTGCCAGACAAGGTTGTCTTCACCGTTAAGGGAAGTGTCGTCGCATCGCAGGCTAAGAGACGGCGCCGGGTGGAAAGTAAGCCGGTCGGCCAGGTCGATGGTTTGGAGCACGGTCCTGACTTCGTGGTAACCGTCGGACCGCTTTGCCATCACCTCTAGGACGAGGTTCAGCTTAGCGTAGGCTGGAACTTCCACGACTACCCACCGGTCTTACTCCGTTCTTCCCAGCCTTTGAAAATCAAAGCCCATTCGTCCAAGGTCAAAGTCTCAGCTCGCCGGCGTCCGTCAAAAGCCAGATCCTCCAGTAATTCTCCTACTTCCGTTGGGTGGACACCTAAGCCGTGGCTGAGCGAGTTCCGTAGTTGCTTCCGCTTGGCAGAGAAACCGGCGCGGACTACTTGAAAGAAGGCCGATTCGTCCGATACCTCCACTGCGGGCTCGGGACGGACATCCAGCCGCACAACGGATGAATTCACCGTTGGGGGTGGACGAAAGGACCGGGGAGGGACGTGGCATACCAACGAAGGTTTGGCGTAAAACTGGGTTGCAACGGACAGGATACTCATGACACCGGGCTTTGCCAGCATGGAGTGGGCAACCTCTTGCTGGACCATCACCACCAGCAACTCTGGTTTGGGTTGCGACTCTAGTAACCGGCGCACGATGGGGTTGGCTGCATAGTACGGGAGATTGGCCACTACTTTATAAGGCGTGTCGACACCCACCAGAGGTTCTAGGTCGATGGTCCGAGCATCTCCATGGACTACCTGCAGGTTGGAGGGGTTGTCTAGTCGCAAAGGGAGATCCACCATCAGGTATTGGTCCATCTCTACGGCGACAACCCGTCCCGCCTGCTCTAAGAGTCTGCGGGTCAATACGCCCCGGCCGGGTCCAATCTCCAAGACTTGGTCTCCGGGGTCAAGTTCCGCAGCGGCCACGATGCGGTTGAGGATCCGGGTATCGGTCAGGAAGTGTTGGCCAAGGGACTTACGAGGTCCTGACCTGGGGGGCCGGGTGGAGGGGTCTCCGTCCCGGCGCCGTTGGTTTTCCTCCGGCGCCGGACGGTTTTTATCTTGATTAGAGACCGCGCACCTCACTTCGACGCTGGCCACTAGGCATGTTCCGGGCGGTGACTCGGGTCAGGCGCTCCCACGGCACCCGCAGTACACTGTTTACCGTTGCTCCTTCCGGCCTGGCGGAGTTCGCAGGACTGCGCCGCGTGGGACCCAACCTTCAACATCACCCATCCGAAATATTGGCCTAATGGTCATGCCTTAGAGAGGCATTCAACCCCGCTATAGCGGATTGCGGGTACAAGGCACCGCTAACTCCCCGTCTAGCGCGGTCTCAACATTATGGTAGGCTAGGCGTAGCACCGTGTCAAACGAATAGATGACCTGTTATGACTAAAATGTGGCTACATACTGTGTCTTGGAGAATCACGTGGACCGCGTTGTCCCTAACATTGCCCAATGTTAGAATTATGCCCCTCTAGGAGCACGCCATGACTGTAAGGACCGCCGTTATTCCCGCTGCCGGTTTGGGTACCAGGTTTCTGCCCGTAACCAAATCGGTGCCCAAGGAACTCCTGCCCATCCTGGACAAACCCATGCTTCAGTACGTGGTGGAGGAAGCTGCGGAGGCGGGGATCGAAAGGGTCATAGTGGTCACCTCCAGAGGCAAGGAGTCCATCGCCTCCTACTTCCAAGCTCAACCGGAGTTGGAAGCCCGATTGACCGATGCCGGAGCCACCTCGCTCGCCGAAAAAGTCCGGGAGGCCGCCAACCTGGCCCAGGTATCGTTCGTCATTCAGGAACAACCGCTGGGGCTGGGACATGCTGTGTTGACCGCCGAAGAGGCGGTGGATGGCGAACCTTTCGTGGTAATTCTGCCAGATGACATCATCACCCACAGCCCCGGAGTGGTGGCCCAGATGCTGAAGGTACACGAAAGCACTGGAGGCGGTGTTGTGGCCGTCGAACCCATGCCGTGGGAGCGGGTGCATAACTACGGGGTAGTGGCGGCGACTCCAGTTGAGGACCGGGTACATCGGATCCACGAGCTGGTGGAGAAACCGTCCCGCCAAGAAGCCCCATCCAACCTAACCATCGTCGGGCGCTATATCCTACCACCGGAAATCTTCGACTATTTGAAGCGGACACCTCCGGGAGCTAACGGCGAGATTCAATTGACCGACGGCCTGCTACTTCTGTTGGAACATCACGAACTCTACGCATACGAGTTTCTTGGTACACGGTATGATGGAGGAACACCGTTGGGCCTATTGCGGGCGTCTTTGGAGTTTGGCCTGGCCCGGGAAGACACCCGGCAGGCGGTATCAGAGCTTTTAGAAACCTTGAAGTCCGATCGACCCAGCAGCGAACTCTAAAAAGGGAGAGAGCATTGTTTCAAATCATCTTGGCCATCCACATTTTGGCGGCTGTGATTTTTCTCGGGAACATAATCACCACGGCGTTTTGGAAGGTCCGGGCCGACAAGTCTGGCAATCTTGAGCACATGGCGATGACATCACGGTCCATCCTTTTGGCTGACTATGTCTTTACCGGCCCCGGTATAGCTACCCTGTTAGTCACCGGAATACTGCTGGCCGGGCTCAGCGGTTGGGAGCGGTTCCAGGAGATGTGGCTGGGTCTTTCTCTGGCGTTATTGTTCCTGACGGCCTTTATCTGGGCCGGAGTGCTGATTCCGCTCCAGTTGCGCATGGTCAGGTTGTCCCAAGAGGGATTGGCCTCCGGAAGCCTGGACCCGGCGTACACTCGCACCAGCAAGCGATGGTCGATGTATGGCGGCATTGCGACTCTGCTGCCCATCATCATCCTGTTCCTCATGGTCTTGCGCCCGTGACCAACCTTAGGGACCATCACCTCGAAACTACGAGGGCTATCAGGGCGGAGCTCTCCGATCTACTGGAGGGAATGGATTACTGCCTGGACTGGAAAGCAGAGCCTACTGAATGGTGTGTTCGAGAGGTGGTCTACCACCTACTCGGCACCCCGCCCGGTGGCATCCATTCGGTGGTGCAGGGAATCCTATCCGGAGAATTAACTGAATACGAGCTTTGGGCCGATCAATCCAACATTACGCCGGACAGGCAAGCCAAGGACATGACCGGGTTACGGGAAGACATCGACGTCCTGTTCCAGGGGTTGGAGCAGGCTTTAGATTCGGCTACTGACGATGACTTGTCCGGCAAGCCGGTCGTGGCACACATACGCAGCCGGGGAATAGATGAAGAGCGAAACGTGGATGTACTGCTGGAGCGGGGTTTTGCCGGGCACTGGTGGGAGCATCTGAACCAGATCGTTGAGTTAAGGGCGTCGCTGGGCCTTTCCTGAGCTACGCTTCCGCGCCTATCTTGAGCAAGGTCAGGAAAGCCTCCTGAGGTACTTCTACCCTGCCGACCATCTTCATCCGGCGCTTCCCTTCTTTCTGCTTCTCCAACAGCTTGCGTTTGCGGGTAATGTCCCCACCGTAACACTTAGCCAATACGTCCTTGCGCATCGCCCGAACGGTCTCTCTAGCGATGACTCGGCTTCCGATGGCGGCCTGAAGGGGAACCTCGAATAATTGCCGGGGTATGGCTTTCTTCAACCGCTGAATAACCTCACGGCCGTGGCTCACCGCTTGGTCCCGGTGAAGAATCATCGCCAGGGCTTCCAGCGGTTGTTGGTTAACCAGGACATCCACCTTCACCAGCGACGCAGCCTCGTATCCTTTCAGGGTGTAGTCCATCGACGCGTATCCCTGGGTTCGAGACTTGAGTTGGTTGTAGAAGTCGGCCAGCAGCTCCACCAAGGGCAGTGTGTATTCCATGACTACCCGGGATTGAGTTGCATCGGAATCGTCGACGTCCCGCTGTACCATACCCCCTTGGATATAATCCATCTTTTTGAACTCTGACCGCCGGGAATGCATCAATTCCATAATCACGCCCACGAAACGATCAGGGGCGACGATGGTCAGATCAAGCATCGGTTCCCGTATCTCCTTGACCTCATGGGGCGGCGGGAGCCGGGAAGGGTTGTCGATGCTTGTGATTTGCCCGGTGGGAGATACCACCTGGTAGGAGACGCTGGGGGACGTAACTATGATATCCAGGTCGTATTCCCGCTCCAGACGCTCCTGCACGATTTCCATGTGCATGAGTCCCAAAAATCCGCAGCGAAAACCGAACCCAAGGGCGGTGCTGTTTTCCGGCTCCATCTTGAGCGAGGCATCGTTCAGTTGCAGCTTTTCCAGGGATGATCTCAGCCGGTTATGATCCTCTCCGTCCGAAGGATAGAGTCCGGCGAACACCATCGATTTCAATGGCTGATATCCCGGTAGCGGCTCCTCAGCCGGATGATTGTGACTGGTAAGAGTATCGCCCACACTGCAATCCCGGACATCCTTGAAACCGGTGGCGATGTAACCCACCTGCCCGGCGGAAAGGGACTCCACGGGCGTGGGGAAGGGAGCAAACACACCCACTTCCAGGATCTCAGCCACTCTACCTGAAGACATGACCCGAAGGCGCTGGTCCGAAGAGACCTGTCCGTCTTGAACGCGGATGCGGGTGATGATTCCCTTGTAGGAATCATAGGCCGAATCAAACACCAAGGCCCTTAGATTGTCTTCAACGATTCCCTTGGGAGCAGGTATGCGGTCCACCACGGCGTCCAGAATCTCCTGGGCGCCGGAGCCCTCTTTTGCGGAGACGTAGAGTATCTCGTCCTCGCTGAAGCCGAAAACTTGTTGCATCTCGCTGGCCACCCTGTCGGGCTCGGCCTGAGGCAAGTCTACTTTGTTCACCACCGGAATCAATTCCAGATCGTACTGCATCGCCAGGTATGCGTTTGCGATGGTTTGGGCCTCAACGCCTTGGCTGGCGTCCACCACCAGTAACGCGCCCTCCGCGGCAGCCATGGCCCGCGACACTTCGTAGCTAAAGTCCACGTGGCCGGGGGTATCGATGAGATTAAGTTGATAGGTTCGATTGTCGGGGGCGCGATGCGACATGGTGACCGCTTTACCTTTGATGGTGATGCCCCGCTCCCGTTCCAAGTCCATCGAGTCAAGGAACTGGGACTTCATGTCTTGGGAGCGGACAGTACCGGTGATTTCCAGAAAGCGGTCAGCCAGCGTCGACTTACCGTGGTCGATGTGGGCGATGATGCAGAAATTTCGTATCAGTTCAGGGTCCATACATCATCGATGGTATCACGAGGGGAATACAGCTACAAGGAAAGATAGGTCAGGTTTGGGTAGCAAATGTTTAGGGGCGCCCCGTTTGCATCGAGGCGCCCCTATAAGGAATCTTAAGAACCCGCTTTTGACTGGGTCAGTAAGCGCCGTATCCTTCAGCCCTGATACAGGCCGAGAAGTGGTTGGGTTCTACTTCCCGCAACTCCGGCGTCACCTCAGCGCAGTCGTCGGTTGCGATGGGGCAGCGGGGATGGAACACGCATCCGGAGGGTGGGTTCAAGGGGCTGGGCACCTCACCCGTCAGCAGGACTCTTTCCCGCTGTGCATCCACAACCGGGTCGGGGATGGGCACTGCGGAAAGGAGAGCCTTGGTGTAGGGATGGCTCGGATTCACGTAAATCTCGCTACGGTCCGCCATCTCCACGATATGGCCCAAGTACATCACTCCGACACGGTCGCTGATATGACGTACCACCGACAAGTCGTGAGCTATGAACAGGTAGGTGAGGTTGAACTCATCCTGTAGGTCTTCCAAAAGGTTAACGATCTGAGCTTGGATAGACACGTCCAAAGCGGAAACCGGCTCGTCGGCGACGATGAACTTGGGGCTTACCGACAAAGCCCTGGCCACGCCGATACGCTGCCGCTGTCCGCCGCTGAACTCGTGAGGGAACCGGTCTGCCATATAGGGATTCAGACCGACGTTTTGCAGCAGGCTAGCTACCCGTTCCTTGTATTCGACTTTGTTGTCCACCAACCCGTGAACCACCAACGGCTCGCCGATGATATTACCGGCGGTCATACGAGGGTTCAGCGAGCTGTAGGGGTCCTGGAAAATCACCTGCATCTCCCGGCGCATAGACCGTAATTGGCGGGAACCCATATCCATAAGCTCCCGATCGTCAAACTTGATGGAGCCTTCGGTCGGCTTGTAGAGTTGGAGGATACAGCGGCCGGTGGTCGTCTTGCCGCACCCGCTTTCCCCAACAAGTCCCAAGGTTTCCCCCCGCTTGATGTCGAAGCTAACGCCGTCAACAGCCTTGATGTTGGCCACGGTTCGCTGGAAGAGCAAGCCCGAACTTACCGGGAAGTACATCTTCAGATCTTTGACTTCTACGAGGTTCTCGGATTCCGAAGGTTGAGAACTTCCTTGTGGTTGAACGTCTGGGGTTGTGGTCATACCTAACCTTCCTCTCCTGCCTCGTTATCTTGGGGCGCTACCGGCTCAGGTGCGGCTGGCATTGGCTCGACCGCAATCCCGTGGTCAGCACCATATCGCCTTTCTTCCTCGGCAACTACTTCCTTGATAAGTTCTTCCATCTCGCCGGCCCTCCAGCAAGCGGACGAATGGCCTTCATTTAGCATCTCCAACTCTGGAGCTTCCAGTGCGCATTTATCGATCGCCCACCGGCACCTTGCTCTGAAAGAACAACCGACCGGCAGGTTGACCAAGTCCGGGGGTTGTCCTTCGATCGGGTCCAACTTGGCCCGCCTAGGCAGATCCAAACGGGGCACAGAGCGAAGCAAGCCAACCGTGTACGGGTGCCGGGGGTTGGCGTAAATCTCACGAGCCGAGCCCCGCTCAATGATACGGCCGGCGTACATGATGTTCATTCGGTCGGCGTACCGAGCGACGACCCCAAGGTTGTGAGTGATGATAATCAATGCCACACCGAACTCGACGGTAAGCGACTTCATCAACTCTAGAATCTGCGCTTGAATGGTCACGTCCAGCGCGGTGGTCGGCTCATCGGCGATGATGAGTCTAGGGTTGCAACTGAGAGCCATGGCAATCATTACTCTTTGCCGCATTCCGCCGCTGAATTGGTGAGGGTACTGCTTGACGCGCTTTTCAGGATCGGGTATGCCCACCCTGGCCAGCAGATCCACGGCTTCCCTGCGGGATTCGGCCTTAGTCATGCCCTTGTGCAGTTCAAGAGTCTCGGTAAGTTGCTTCTCAACAGTGAGCACCGGGTTCAGCGAGGTCATTGGCTCCTGGAACACCATGGAGATCTTACCGCCTCTTATGCGGCGCATATCATCCATGTCGATCTTCAGGATGTCCTCATCCTCAAACTGAATCGTTCCGTCAACAATCTTTCCCGGTGGGTCGGGAATCAAACGCATCACTGAAAGGGCGCTAACGCTCTTCCCGCAACCGCTTTCACCCACTAGTCCCAGCGTTTCACCTTCTTCAAGCTCGTAGCTGATGCCATCCACCGCTTTGACTACACCTTCGTAGGTGAAGAAGTAGGTTTTTAAATCCTTTACCTCTAATAAATTAGGCAACTGACTCTCCTCAATGACCTTCGGCCCGCGAACGATTTTTGTATGCCACTGGCAGGCTTTTCGGTAGTTCCGGTGCTGAAGTGGCCGGCCTCTCTTTCACTGGTGGGGAAGGGGAGACTCGAACTCCCACGCCTTTCAGCACATGATCCTAAATCATGCTCGTCTACCAGTTCCGACACTTCCCCGAGTGGTCCGGCGCACTATATTTCGCCTGATGCCCCTCCAGACCGGGCCTAAACCCTGAGAACCATGGGTAAACGCCCCCTCTGGGAGGGTCGAGGTATTATATCTGACCCTTTGTTTCCTTGTCCACCCGTAAGCAATAGATACGGGTCGCTACCTCGTATTCAAGAACTTGAACTCGGCTGCTTGTGCCTAACCCGGCTAGGCCTAACCCCCGGTTAGCCCCAATGACGGCGATATTATATATCAAATTCAATTGTGATGTTAGAGGCATGATTCTCTGGAGATTGGGGCGATATGCAGAGGCGGTACCAGGCATATCAAGAAGGAGAAGTCGCAGCAGGTTAGGCGGTCTGCTTGAAAGGCCGGAGCACTAACCGGCGTAGGCGGATCTGCGGGTATATACGGCGAAGGCCAGGCCATGATACCTATCCAGAAGCGCCAAGCCCATCCCACGGTAATGAATCCGGAGTAGAACGGACTGGCTGCGGCTATCAGTAGACCAAGCCCTATAACTGGCAACGGCACGTACGCATTGATTCGTATCATCGATGCACCTCGATTGGGATGGCTCAGATTCCATT
>CAXEOX010000016.1:0-39683 GCA_963997925.1 uncultured bacterium | reverse complement strand
TGTCTTGTATTAAACGCACGTATCCGATTATAATTTAGCCCAGTTTTTGGTGAAAGGGGTCACAGTTGAGCACAGGTCAGTCTTCCACCAGCGGCGAGCTTCTAGCATTCTTCCGGGGTGAGTACATACCCCTCAGCGATGCGCGGGTCAGTGTGATGACTCATGCCCTGCACTACGGCACCGGCGTGTTTGAGGGTATCAGAGGCAACTGGAACGAAGAAAAAGGCCTTGTGCACATCTTTCGGCTGCGGGAGCACTACGAGCGCCTTCTCCAGGGATGCCGGCTGCTCATGCTGGACATTCCCTATTCGTTGGACGACCTTTGCCAGATAACTGTGGAGTTGGTCGAACGTAACGGTCACAACCAGGACATCTACATCCGGCCTTTAGCTTACAAGAGCGCCGAGATGGTGGCCAATCTAAAACTGCAAGACTTGGTCAGCGACTTCACGCTGATAACCGTCCCCTTTGGGAATTACCTGGGCTCCGACTTGCTGCGTTGCTGCACTTCCACGTGGCGCAGGGTTGACGACCCAATGATTCCGGCCCGGCTAAAGATATGCGGTATCTACGTGAACAGCATCTTGGCCAAAACCGAGGCTACCATGGCCGGTTTTGACGAAGCTATCATCCTTAACCATGACGGTCATGTCTGCGAAGGCTCCGGCGAGAACGTTTTCGTCGTGTCCAACGGGCGGTTGATTACCCCGCCTTTGGAGGACAACGTTCTGCCCGGTATAACACGTAATACCGTCGTTGATCTGGCTCAAAGGGACCTGGGACTGGAAGTTGTAGAACGATCCATCGACCGTAGCGAGCTATACCTGGCTGATGAGGTCTTCCTGACCGGCACGGCGGCTCACCTCACGCCGGTGATTGAACTGGACAACCGGGCCATCGGCGACGGAAAGGCCGGACCCATCGCCAGCCAGTTACAGAAGCTGTATTTCGACGTCGTGGTGGGAAGGAATCCCAAGTACCTCCACTGGTGCACCACCGCCCAGCCTCGCGTCGCCACTGCGTAAACGAACCACGACGGCGACCCGCCAGGTTGGAAGCGCTAGCCGGTTGATTGACTCATATCCCGGCTCCGCGTCCTGTCATAGACGTGCTGGACAGCGTTTCCGGGTTTTCCTTCGGTCATTCCCCTAGTCCCAGCAATTAAATGACGAGGCTAGCGATTTTCTTCGGGGAGATGGCCCGAATTGCCGCCCAACGGAATAGTCTTGTTAATATTCGGCTTGGTCTCCTATCTGATAGGGGGCTTGCCAACCGCGTATATCGCGGCTAGGAAGCTCAAGGGCCTGGATATTCGCCGATTGGGAGACCGTAACCCAGGGGCCGCCAACGTCTACCGGAGCATCGGTCCGGCCGCGGGGGTCGCAGTGGCAGCCATCGACATAGCCAAGGGCTCGGTGGCAGTATTACTGGCTCGCCTACTCGTTGACTCCACACCAATGGAAATGATTGCCGGAGCCGCAGTGATTGCCGGGCACACTTGGCCGGTGTACTTCCGTCTGAAGGGAGGACGGGGCGCGGCGACGGCCGCAGGAGTGCTGCTAGCGATGATGCCGGTATTGGCGATACCTTTAGCTCTGCTGGCCTTGGTGGTACTGTTTTTGACCAAGAATGCTATGAAGTCTCTAGGATTTTTCTTCATCTGCTTACCGCTACTAGCTTTTTGGCCCGCCCACTATTCCAACCCGCTAGTGATGTTTTCCTTGGGTGTACCTCTGATGGTTGGTTTCACCCACTATTTGAGCGTCAGGCGGCAACCCGGAACCAATGCGGGCGGTGAACCCGCCCTGCCCCAGGGCTAGTCGTCAAAGTGGCTGACTCCTTCGTGCCCGACTACCTGTTACTTGTGTTCTTCGCCTCCTGCGGCGTTTTCCAGGTCGCTGCGGCCTGCAATGGTCTTCAGGGCCTCCTGTTCTTCAAGGGACGCCGTACAGCGTTTATATTCGGCGCCGCCCTCTGGGTCGCAGCTTTCGCCTGGTTCTTCCTTTCCGAGCCCCGCAACCAGCCCGACACCGGTCTCGGACTGACCGGCAATCAACAGTTCGGATTCTTCTTTGTCGGCTCGGGCGCCGGACTCGCGTTCACCCTCTTGCTGTCTTCCTTGCGGAACTTGAACCTTGGCAAGGGTCCGTATCCCATAGGCTTGGATACTCTGCGCCAGAGCAATTATCTGCGGGCGCTCTACGGCACTCTACGACCTTGGGTAGCCTTCTGTCTGGACCGGTCGCCCACTAGACATAAACCTGCCTGGAGCGATTCCAGCCAACGACGGGAAGACCAAGAGTAACCATGGAAACACTATTGGAGTTCGACGGAAGAATCGTCGTGTGGCTAAATGGGGGCATCGGACGTTTTGCTGGCTTGGATTGGGCTGCCTACCTGGCCGTCAGCGATTACTTCGTGCCCCTGGCCATGTGCTTCTGGATGTTGGGACTGTGGTTCTTTGGCAAGGATTGTCAGGAAAGAGGACGAAACCAGAAGGCCGTCTTGGCGGCGGCCATCGCTCTCGGGTTCGCCAATCTGGCAGTGTTGCTGTTGGACCAGGCCATATTCCGAGGCCGCCCGTTCACCAGATTTGATCTGGCGACTCTGTTCTATGAGCCGACCGACTCATCATTCCCCGCAAATCCAGCGGCAGTGGCTTTTGCGGTAGCTACAGCTACCTGGCTAGGCAACCGGCGGGCCTCGATTCTTCTGGTTGGCTTGGCGGTTGTCTGGTGCCTAGCCCGCGTTTACAGCGGACTGTTCTATCCCAGCGATATCCTTGCCGGAGGTCTCATTGGGGCTGGTATCGCCTGGTTGGTCACCCTGGGAATGCGGCGCATCGAGCCGGTGCCCACTTGGGTGCTTAACGGCGCTCGGTTTCTGCATCTGGCTTGACGGCCTGGCCGCTGTTCCCGGTTCTACTCGCTACCTCCATGGGCGCTAACCTGCCCGTATAATAAGCCCGGCCCCGCCATTTTTGAACTTTTAGGAGGAAACCCATGGGTTGGTCTTCACATCACCCCGTCGGACTCATCCACTACTCACCCCAACAATGCTATCGAGGTTATAACCTTCCCACCAACGCGAGGGGTAGCAACGACGCCTTCCTGATGGACATGGAGGGACGCATTTGCCATCGGTGGCATTCGGAAGAAGGGATCGGTTACGCCCACCTGCTGCCCTATGGCAACCTGCTTATTCGCACGGCTCCCCCGTCCGATGCCGGAGGAGCCGAGAACATCGGCGGGTCTTCAGCGGCAATCTTGGAACTGGACTGGGATAGCAACGTGGTTTGGGAGTACCGCAATCCCTTGGTGCATCACGACTACGAACGCCTGCCCAACGGCAACACCCTGGTCCTGCTGTTCGAAAACCTCTCTTCGGACCTAACCTCCCGGATCAGGGGCGGGATCGCCGGAGACTCGGACCCTGAGAGCATGTTTGGCGACCAGATCCAAGAGATTGCTCCCGATGGCTCGGTGGTCTACGAATGGAAAGCCTGGGAGCACCTTGATCCGGAAGGAGACCCGATCTGTCCTTTGGAAAACCGGGTTGAGTGGACTCACGGCAATTCCCTGAAAACTACGCCCGAAGGCGACCTGATTGTCAGCTACCGCCTCATCAGCACGGTGGGAATCGTCGACAAAGCCAGTGGAGACTTCAAGTGGAAATGGGGTCCGGGGCATATATCCCACCCGCACCACCCAACCTATCTGGATAACGGCAATATCCTGCTCTTCGACAACGGCTTCCATCGTTCCCAGGGCACTTACTCCCGGGTTATTGAAGTGAACCCCGCGACCAGCGAGATCGTCTGGGAATTTCGAGGTCAGCCATCCATCTCGTTCTACAGTCAGGCTACCAGTAGCGCCGAAAGGCTGCCCAACGGCAACACCATGATTTGCGAGGGTACCCCCGGCCGCATGTTCGAGGTAACGGCTAATAAAGAGATTGTTTGGGAGTACATCAACCCCTTCTTCACCCAAGGGGCGCCCCAGGCCTCAGGTGCGCCGGGTGAGTCCATCAACTCCCTGTTCCGAGCTCACCGATACGGTCCGGACTTCCCGGCGTTCAAAGGCCGAGACCTAGACCCGGCCCGCTACGCCAACCTGAACCGCCTCTACGCACCTAAGAAGTAGACGCCGTTGTAGGTACGCGCCCTCGCATCGTCGCTCCGGCGCAGGCCGGAACCCAGAAATGTTTGCTGTCCTGGGCGGCACTGTGTTACTTGAAGCCACTGGATTCCCGCCTGCGCGGGGATGACGACGGCGGGGTCCCGACTCGTTCCTCTCGTGTCCTATGACGGGCCGCGGCTAAGCTCTGTGATATACTTTTTCAATGTCCACCAGGCATACTCCCGAGCGGGAACAAGCCAACAATTACCCTCTGGCCAGTGTCGCCGCATCCGGCGTGATTCTGGCTGGCGGACTTAGCCGAAGATTGGGCCGGGACAAGGCTTTAGTGTCGATTAGCGATCAGCCTCTCATCCAAAGGGTCATCGAAAGGGTTGAGCAGCTTTCGCAAGAAATAGTGGTGGTGGTGGCCGATCAGAACCGCGCTGCCGACCTGCCGCTGGCCCAGGAACATCGGGTCGTTTTGGATCGTTATCCGGGCACCGGTTCTCTGGGCGGAATCTTTTCCGGCCTGGACGCCGCCAGCAACGGATGGACCCTCGTCGTTGCCTGCGACATGCCCTTCCTGAACCTCGCCCTCTTACGCCGAATGATGGCTCTAACGGAAGATGCCGACGCCGTGGTGCCTCTTATCGATGGCCGTCCCGAGCCGACGCACGCTCTATACTCGAAGGCGTGCCTGCCCTTCATAGAGCCGCGGTTGATATCCGGAGACCTGAAGATATCCGGCTTCTATGACCAGGTGCGAGTCAGATACCTTTCGGAAGAGGATGTTGCCGCTCTGGACCCGGAATTCCTGAGCTTTTTCAACGTCAACACTCCTGAGGACTTGGATCGCGCCCTGTCCCTCGCTGCCCAGGGCATCTAGCATTGGTCTGCCGGGATCTTGCCCGGTAGTGAATATATCGTGGCTCTTACCGAAAATATCGGGATCGCCGTCAAAGTAGAGCTATTTGGGACGCCGCGTCTCGCTGCGGGTAGGCGTGAAGTTGAACTGATTCTACCTTCGGGATCAGGCCGTCAAGAATTTGCCGCTGCCCTAGCCGAAGCTTGCCCGGCCCTAATCGGCAAGGTGATTCGAGATGATTGCAGCGGCCTGCAAGAAGGATACGTGCTCAACCGCAACGGACTGGCCTTCTTGCAAGGTGACGCCCTAGATGTCGGAGATGGAGATTCGCTCCTGATTCTGTCCAATCAGGCCGGGGGGTAGGCTCCTTGTACGGCTATCACGGAAAGGCTCTGGTCGTTGACCTATCGTCCGGCGCCCACCGCTGGGACAACATTCCTGAGCAAGTGTTGCGGAGCTTCATCGGCGGCATCGGTCTGGGTACCTATCTACTGTACAAATACTGTCCGGCTGGGGCCGACCCCTTGGGCCCGGACAACCCTCTGATTTTCGCCGCCAGTCCCCTGGTGGGCAGCCGCCTTACCACCTCCAGCAAGTTTGCTGTCATGACCAAGTCTCCCCTCACCGGCTTCATCGGCGATTCCCTGTCGTCCAGCTTTCTGGCCACCGAGCTAAAGAAATCCTGTGGTGATGCTCTGATAATCGTCGGCCAGGCCGAAACCCCGACGCTGCTGTTCATTGAAGACGGCGTCCCCCAGTTCTTGGACGCCGCCGGCTTGATGGGCCTGGGTACTTTCGACACCGAGCAGGCCGTGAAAGAAAGGCTGGGCAGGCAAACCCGCGTCGCCAGCATCGGCCCGGCGGGGGAGAATCTGGTCCGTTACGCCAGCATCGCCAACGACGGTGGACGCCAAGCAGGGCGTTGCGGTCCGGGCGCGGTTATGGGCTCGAAAAACCTCAAGGCGCTGGCCTTGCAAGGCAGTCAAACTGTCGACGTGGCCATGCCCGGCGCTACCCACCAGTACAGCCTCGATTTGAGCAAGCGCAGCCTGGGCGCCGCCACGGAGAAATACCGAGAATTAGGGACGATGGCCAACGTGTCGGTGTTCAACCGGTTGGGGACTCTGCCCACCAGGAATTTCCGGGAATCCACCTTTGAAGGCGCTGAAAAAGTCAGCGGCGAGCATCTGCATCAAGAGCACTTGGCCAAGAACGCGAGTTGCGCCAACTGCACCATCGGTTGCGAGAAGATTTTGGTAACCAGCGACAAAGGCAAGAAATCCAAAGGCCGCATGGAGTACGAGAGCCTCTTTGCCCTGGGGCCGTTGTGCGGAGTGGACGACCCGAACACCGTCATCCGCGCCGCCGCCATCTGCGACGACCTGGGTATGGACACCATCAGCGCCGGGGTAACCATCGCCTGGGCCATGGAGTGCTTCGACAAAGGTTTGCTGTCGACCAACGACACCGGCGGCATCGATCTTAGCTTCGGTAACGGTCAGGCAATCTTGGACATCCTAGAGTTGATCGGCCATCGCAAGGATCTGGGCGGCTTGCTGGCCGAAGGCACGAAGATGGCTGCCGAGCGGCTGGGTGGCGGCTCCAGCGATTGGGCCATGCAAGTTAAAGGGCTGGAGATGCCCGGATACGAACCCCGCAGCTTGAAAACCATGGCCCTGGGATTGGCTGTCACTCCCAGGGGGGCTTGTCACAACCGGTCTTCGGCCTACGAGGCAGACTTTTCCGAACAGGTAGACCGGTTAAGTGTGGACGAAAGCCGCGGTATCATCGCCGCTGAGAGCGAGGACTTTGAAGCAGTGCTGGACTCGCTTATCTGGTGCAAGTTCCTTCGCAAAGCCTTCAACGATTTTTACGAAGAATCGGCACAGGTTTACACCATGATTACAGGATGGGACATGTCCCTTGACGAACTGAAGCAGGCGGGAGAACGGATCCACAACCTGAAGAAATTGTTCAACATCCGGGAGGGCTGGAGCCGCCGGGACGATGCCCTGCCACCACGAACCCTACAGGAACCGCTACCCACTGGCGTCGTCGCCGGGGTTGGGCTAACGCAAGAAGAACTGGACTACATGATTGCCGGGTATTACCAGGCAAGGGGCTGGAACGATGACGGGTCGGTGCCGGACACGAAATTGGCTGAATTGGGCCTCTTGGACCTGCTCCCCGAATCGTCCGGCGTCGGTATTCCCACTTAAGTTTACGGAGCGATATGGATGCATTTGAACTAGAAGACGTTGTCGCCGGACATGCCAAGATTGGCGAAAGGTACCACGAATTCTTCATGGCCTCAAGACTCAGCCTCGGGCTTTACGTCCTGAAGGCGGGAGAACCCGACCCGCAGCAACCCCACACCGAGGACGAAGTATATTATGTGATTCAAGGCCAAGGGATGATTCGGGTGGGCGACGAAGACCGTCCCGTCAAAGCCGGATCCATGGTCTACGTGGATGAAGCGGTGGAGCACCGTTTTCACACCATCACCGAAGACCTGCAGATCCTGGTCATGTTCGCGCCGCCGCGAAGATCTCGGGCTACGTAGATACAACTCAACAAGATTGATTCTCATCGTTAATGGCCAGAGCTAAATGAATCGAAGCGATCTTCGCCCGATATTACGCGAGAAATTCCCTCCGGAGCGGACCTATCTGCTTCCGGCGCTGCACTATTTGCAAGAAGAGTTCGGCCACCTACCCGACTGGGCGATGCAAACCGTCGCCTGGCACCTACGAGTCCCGCCCAGCGAAGTCTATGGGGCAGCCACCAGCTACAGCGAACTCCGTATCGATGCACCCGGAAGCCACGTGGTCCGAGTCTGCAACGGCCTGAGTTGCTGGTGCAGCGGTGGCCGAGACTTGTTGGAAAGCCTATCAGATCAACTAGGGGTCCAACCGGGTGAGACGGACGCGGACAACCGGGTAACTTTGGAGGAAACAACTTGCGGCTTCCTATGCCCAATGGCCCCGGCGGTAGAAGTAGACGGCCTATGGCGGGGCCGCGTCTCCAACTCAGACATCCCTGACTTACTCAGAGACCTGACGTGACAACCTACGCCCAATTGCAGCAAGCTGCGCAAGCATCTATGGCCGCGACGACCAGAGTAATCGTCCAGGTCGGACATTGCAGCCAGTCCGTCGGCGCCACGCAAGTATCCGAAGCTCTACGATCCGCCCTGTCGGGAAATACCGGTGTCTCACTAATCATCGCAGGCTGTGACGGAGCCTGCTTCGCCGCGCCCCAAGTCCTAGTAACCAACCCGTCCGGCGACACCCAACGGCACACCAACGTCTCCCTCGACGATATCCCAGCGCTGATCGAATTCCTCATCCCAGACAACACCGCCCAACAGCAACACCCCCCTCTCGTAAAGGGGGGCAGTGGGGATTTAGCCAGCTTCTTCATCCCCCAAACTCGCCTATTGCTTTCCCGTTGCGGTTCCATAGACCCATCAAGCATCAATGAATACATCGCAGCGAGTGGCTACAGCGGCCTGAACACCGCCTTATCCCAGTCACCGGAAGACGTCATTCAAACGGTTCTGGACGCCGGGCTTCTGGGGCGCGGCGGCGCTTACTTCCCGGCGGCCCGCAAGTGGCAGGGAGCCCGGGCGGCCAATGATGACCCTCGTTATCTGGTGGTCAATGCCGAAGAGGGCGAGCCCGGCCTGTTCAAAGACCGCCACATCATGGAAGGCGATCCCCACCAGCTCCTGGAGGGTGCCCTCATCGCCGCCTACGCCACCGGAGCTTCTCAGACCTACATCTATATCAACGCCGAAGCTCACCTAAGCGCCCAACGAATCGAAACGGCGATCAGGCATGCCCAAGAAGTAGACTTGATCGGCGACGACATCCTGGGTTCCGGGTTCGATTGCCAGGTCACTGTAAGACGCGGCGCCGGAGGCTACGTCTGCGGCGAGGAGACTACCCTCCTGGACACCATCCAAGGCGACCGCCGCGAACCTCGCTTGCGCCCTCCCTTCCCGGTGCAATCAGGCCTCTTCCAACGCCCCACTGTCATAAACAACGTAGAAACCCTCTCCAACGTCCCCATGATTCTCAGCGAGACAACCGTTCGTCCTGAGCCCGTCGAAGGACCCGCCGAGGACTCGCCTGTCCACCCCCCCCTCGTAAAGGCGGACCAGGGGGGATTTTCGTCCCTCGGCCTAGACTCCGCCAAGGGCACCAAGCTCATCTGCCTCAGCGGCTCCGTCCTGCGGCCCGGCTTGGCCGAAGTCCCCATGGGAACCACCCTGCGCCACGTGATTTACGACATCGGCGGGGGCCCTCCAGAGGGCGCTGAAATAGGCGTCGTAGCGGTTGGTGGACCTTCCAGCGGCATCTTGCCCCCAACCGAGCTGGATATGGAAATACGCCCCGGTATGCTCCATCCTTCAGGAGTGGTCATGGGAGGGGGTGGAATCATGGTAATGCCAGAGGGTATCCCAGCCATCGACGTTGTCCGCCAACTAGCTGCCTACAACGCCGCCGAGTCCTGCGGCAAATGCACCCCCTGCCGTGAAGGCACTCCCAGGATGGTGCAGATCCTGGACCGGATATCCTCAGGCAACGGCTCAAACACCGACCTGGAAGAGCTACGCAACTTGGCGGAAATCGTGGGCGCAGCATCCCTCTGCGGTCTAGGACAGATGTCCGGCAGCCCCATCAACAGCGCCCTGCACTTCTTTGCGGATGAACTGGAGAAACTGGTCAACTAATCTAGGCGTCAGAGAGATGTCCTCATGTCAATAACCCTAACCATCGACGACCAACCGGTAACCGTCCCCGACGGTGGCAGCGTCCTAGACGCCATCAACGCCTCGGACACCTACATCTCCCAGCTATGTAAAGACCCCGACATGAAGGCCATCGGCGCATGCCGCACCTGCCTTGTTCAGATCGACGGCATCAGAGGCTTCCCCGCCTCATGCTCTACCCCCGCTACCGAAGGCATGACCGTCCAAACCGATTCCTACGACGCCCGCCGTATCCGTTCCGGCGTCATCGAACTAACTTTAGGTATGCTCCCGGCGGCATCAGAGAACCCCCCTTTCGTAAAGGAGGGCAGGGGGGATTTCGCCCAACTCTCCACCGCCGCCCAACACCACAACATCCAATTGCCCCGCTGGGAAACCCGCCAGCGGGAAGCAACCGACGGAAGCAGCACGGTCTTCAACATCGCCATGGAGTCCTGCATCCTCTGTGGCCGCTGCGCGCAAGCCTGCCAGGAAGGCCACCAGTTCATCGGCGCCATAGATTTCTTGGGTGCTGGCCGCAACTCCCGCATCGGCACCTTCATGGACAAACCCTTATCCGAATCCATCTGCACCACTTGCGGCCAATGCCTATCCGTCTGCCCCACCGGGGCGATCCATCTCAAAGAGCAATCAATCCAGCCCGTCGGCACCCCTCTCCCTCAGCGAGAGGGGCCGGGGGTGAGGGAAGTCTCCACCACCTGCCCCTACTGCGGCGTGGGCTGCGGTATCAAGCTCCAGGTCGGCGGCAATGACCAGATCGTCGAAGTGCTCGACGACCCGGAGAACCTCTCCAGCGTCGGCATGCTGTGCGTCAAGGGTCGGTTCGGCTCCAGCTTCGTCCACCATCCCGACCGGTTGACCACTCCCTTGATCAAAGAGGATGGGGAATTTCGTCCCGCGACTTGGGACGAGGCGCTAGATCTGATCGCCGAGCGCTTGACTCACTACCGGGGCAATTCCTTCGGCACCCTCTGCTCGGCCAAAGCCACCAATGAAGACGGCTACATCCAGCAGAAGTTCTCCCGCCTGCTGATGCAGAGCAACAACATTGATCACTGCACCCGCCTCTGTCACTCGCCGTCCGTTGAAGCCATGCTCACCTCCCTGGGCAGCGGCGCCACCAGCAACTCATACACCGACTACGAGGACGCCGGTTGCTTGTTGGTCATAGGCTGCGACCCAACGTCCAACCACCCAGTAGCCGCCTCCCGCATGCGCCGGGCCATCGTTGAGCGAGGGGCCAAGCTCATCGTCATCAACCCCCGCCGCATCGACATGTGCGACTACGCCGACCTGTGGCTCCGCACCAACCCCGGCACCGACGTCGCCCTGCTCAACGGCCTTGCCCAGGTGATTCTGCAAGAAGGTCTGCAAGACCAAGCCTTCGTAACCAACCGCACCGAAGGCTTCGAAGAATGGGTCAAAGTAGCGGAAACCTACACTCCCGAGCGGGTAGAAGAAATCACCGGCGTCCCCGCCGAAGACATCCGCCAAGCCGCCCGCCTCTACGCCAAGCCGCCCGCTCCGGTCCGTCCATCGTCCCCCCTTACGAAGGGGGGACTACAGGGCCGTCCCGGCTCCTGCCTCATCTGGGGCATGGGCATCACCCAGCACACCAACGGCACCGCCAACGCCCACGGCCTGCTCAACCTGGCGTTGCTGGCCGGGCAACTGGGTAGACCCGGCTCTGGCATCTCACCACTGCGCGGGCAGAACAACGTCCAAGGCTGCGGCGACGCTGGCTGTCTGCCCAACGCCATGCCCGGATATCAGGTCATCGGTCAAGAAACCGTGGCCAAGTTCCGGGACGCCTGGGGCGGCAACGGCTTCCCTGACCAGCACGGACTGGTCATCACCGACATGGTGGAGTCCATGAAAGAGCCCACCGGCATCAAGGCCATGTACATCACCGGTGAGAATCCGCTGCTCAGCGAACCAGACCTGAACCATGCTCAGGAGATGTTCGAGAACCTGGAATTCCTGGTGGTGCAGGACATCTTCATGCACGAGACCGCCCAGATCGCCGACGTGGTGCTACCCGCCACTAGCTTCGCCGAGAAGGATGGCACCTTCACCAACAGCGAACGCCGGGTCCAGCGAGTAAGGAAAGCCATCGAACCTCGGGGCCAGAGTCGCCCCGACTGGGAAATCATCAGCGACTTGGCGAAGCGGATGTGCCAAAAATTAGAACTGGACTTTGAAGACCAGTTCGACTACAGCCACCCGTCCCAGATCTTCGACGAGATGGCCCGCCTGACGCCCATAATGTCCGGAATAAACTACGATAGGCTGGACCGAGAGGGTGGCATCCAGTGGCCCTGCCCGACAACCGGCCATACCGGCACTCCCTATCTATACGCCGACAGCTTTCCCCGGGGACCCCGAGCCCTCTTCGTCCCCTTCGACCAGGGGCCGGTGGCCGCCGAAACCCCCAACCGCCGCTTCCCGTTGACGCTTAACACCGGCAGGGTCCTGTACCACTGGCACGGCGGCACCATCACCCGCCGGGTATCGGGGCTGATGGAACGCTCCCCCGAGCTTCGGATAGCGATAAACCCGGAGGACGGGGAAACCTACGGCATCGAAGACGGACAGATGATCCGGGTCTCCTCCCGCCGCGGCCAACTAACCGGCCGGGCCCTACTCACCGACCGGGAGCAACCCGGCGGCATCTTCATCCCCTTCGTCAAGCTTTCAGAATCCGCTGCCAACTTCCTAACCAACGCCGTCTACGACCCCACGTCTAAGATACCTGAGTACAAAGTCTGCGCGGTTAGGGTTGAAGCCGTGGGAGAGGAAGGGTGAGGACCAGACTTCACTTGCCACCCTCTCTGCATCAAGGTATAACTACTGCTGTAACCGTCCCGTAAGGAGCGTATCCATGACCTCCAACTCCTCCGAGTCCACACGCGGCAGTCAGGGCGAATTTTCTCATCGTCCCATGGTTTGGGGCACGCAGGGAATGGTGGGGGCCGGCACCCAGCTTGCCGCCCAAGCAGGGATGCGCATCCTGTGGCAGGGCGGTAACGCCGTCGACGCCGCCGTGGCCGGGGCGTTGGCCGCTGGAGTTCTTGAGCCCACCGCCCACTATTCTTTGGGTGGCGAGGTGGCCATGCTTTTCTACGAAGCGTCCACCAAGAAAGTGCGCTCGGTAGTTGGGCAAGGTTGGGCGGCCCAAGCAGCCACGCCGGAATACTACCAACAGCAATGGGGCGAGATTCCGCCGGGGGTATTGAGCAGCACGGTGCCCGGCGTTATATCGGCCCTCCTGGCCATGCAAGCCAACTACGGGACCATGAGCTTTAGCCAGGTCGTTGAGAGCGCCCTGTCCTTTGCCAGCAACGGCTTTCCCGCCTACCAACTCCTGTGCCGGGCCATTGCCACGACCGAACGCACTGCCAATATACAGAAATACCCGGAGTCGGCTGCGGTCTACCTGCCCGGTGGAAAGCCTCCGGTTCTGGGTAGTATGTTTGTGCAAAAAGACCTGGGCCGGACTCTGTCATTGATGGCCCAAGCGGAGCAGCAGGCTCTGGCCCAAGGCTCCAACCGGGAAACGGCCATCGACGCCGCCCGTGACGTCTTCTACAAGGGTGATGTGGCGCGCCGGATGGTTGCGGCGTTGTCAGATCTGGGCGCCCTGTACACCTACGATGACTTTGCCGAGTTCGAATCTCCATCGGAAGAGCCAATCTCGGCCACCTATCGCGAGTACGAGATATTCACCAATCGCACCTGGACCCAGGGAATCAGCCTTCTGCAGGCTTTGAAGATTCTGGAAGGATACGACCTGGCTTCGATGGGTCATAACAGTCCCCAGGCGATACATCTGCAAGTAGAGGCATTAAAACTGGCCTTCGCTGACCGCGAACGCTACGCCGGCGACCCTGCCTTCGTCGATGTTCCAGTAGACGGTCTACTATCCAGCGAGTACGCTGCGTTACGCCGCAGCCTTATCGATCCCGCCAAGGCACAGGCGACTTACCCACCGGGCGATCCCAGAGGAATGCATGCCGTGGCGTCGGGCCACCAAGCCAAAGAGAGCGCAGCCATGGCCGGAGCGGCTGGCGGCGACCAGGACGGCACCACCTATATATCCACGGTGGACAGTCAGGGCAACCTTGTCTCGGTCACGCCCAGCAGCTTCGCCGGACTGGCCCAAGGAATGATTCTAGGCGATACCGGCATCTTGCTGAACACCCGGGGTTGCTACTTCTGGCTGGACCCGGAAAACCCCAACTGCATCGCGCCCCACAAGCGGCCTCGGACCACTCCCTGCACCTTCATCGTGCTCAAGAATGGCCAGCCGTTCATGAGCCTGGGAACTCCCGGCGGTGACAGCCAGGCCCAGTGCGACTTGCAGGTTTTGTCTAACATCGTAGACTACGGCCTGAACGTACAGGAAGCAGTGGAAGCGCCCCGGTTCTGCGGCTACAGCTTCCCCCAGTCGCCATGGCCCCACGATGAGTACCCCAATCGTCTGGTCTTGGAGGGACGAATATCCTCCAGCGTCGCCGACTCCCTCAGGGACAACGGCCACGACGTCGAAATCACCGGTCCTTGGGGCATCACCAACGGCTTCACGCCCATCCTGATGGACCAGGAAACCGGTGTCTACCACGGCGGCGCCGACCCCCGCAAAGAATCAGTGATGCTAGGCTGGTAATTCGTAACCCCTGATAGCTAGACAACGAGGAGCATTCCGTGACTACACCCACTCCCGAAGAGGCCCGCATACAAATCGTCAACATGGTCCGCGACTTCGTTCGCCGGGATGTCGAGCCCGTCGCCGATGAACTGGACCGGGAAGATAGAGTTCCCCACGACCTGATCGACAAGATGAAGGACCTTGGCTTGTTCGGTATAACCGTGCCCGAAGAGTACGGCGGCCTGGGGCTGGACTACACGACCTTCGCCAACATCTTCGAAGAACTCTCGAAGGGGTTCATGAGCATCAGTGGGGCCATCGGCACCCACCACATACTGACCTACGTGCTCAGCCACTACGGGACCGAGGAGCAGAAACTCAAATTCCTCCCCGACCTGGCCAGCGGCAAGAAACGGGGCGGCCTAGCCCTGACCGAGCCCGGCGGCGGCACCGACGTGGCCAACCTGCAGACCACCGCCGACAAAGATGGCGAAGAATACGTCATCAACGGCACCAAGATGTTCATAACCAACGGCCGCTACGGCGATTCTTTCTTGTTGCTGGCCCGCACCGACCGGACGGCGGAACCCAACCATAGCGGCATCAGTGCCTTCGTGATTGAAAAAGGCGACAAAGGATTCAAAGTGGGCCGAGACCTGGACAAGATGGGCTACCGGGGCCTGGACACCTGTGAGCTTATTTTCGAAGACGTCCGGATTCCCACTGAGAATCTGGTGGGAGAGGTGGAAGGTAAGGGCTTCGGCATGGTGATGAGCGGTCTGGAAACAGGCCGTATCAACGTGGCCGCCAGGGCTGTGGGCGTGGCCCAAGCCGCTTTCAACGCTTCGATACGATATTCCCAGCAACGAGAAAGCTTCGGCGTTCCCATCTCCCAGCACCAGGCGATTCAGTTGAAACTGGCCGACATGGCCACCAAGATACAGGCAGCCCGCCTTCTAACCTACGACGCCGCCGCGAAGAAGGACCAGGGGGAGCGCGTCGACCTGGAGTCGGGAATGGCGAAACTCTTCGCCAGCGAAGTCTGTCAGGAAGTGACCATGGAAGCCCTGCGCATCCACGGCGGCTACGGATATATCAAGGAATCACCGGTGGAGCGCTACTACCGCGACGCTCCCCTGATGATTGTCGGAGAAGGCACCAACGAGATTCTTCGGGTAGTCATCGCCCGACAGTTGCTCAGACGCCCCGAGTACCAGATTTAGGGGGACTTTCATTGTCGATCGGTTGGGCATTTATCGGAACAGGAAGGTATCCGGACAGGATGGGCGCGCCGGGGATGGCGTTGGCCGATGACACCGAACTCATCGCCACTTACAGCCGCGACTGGGGTCGGGCCGAAGCGTTTGCATCCAAACACGGTTTTCAAGCCGCTTACGACTCGGTGGAGGAACTGCTGGCCGACTCCCGTGTGGACGCCGTGTTCATCGCCACCCCCAACAACCTCCACGCCACTCACGCCCGCATGGCCGCTGAGGCAGGGAAGCACGTCCTGACCGAGAAACCCATGGCCCTGACTGTGGACGATGGGATAGACATGGTGAGGACCTGCAAATCCAATGGCGTGAAGCTGGGCGTCGGCTTCCAGCTTAGGTGCCACCCCGGCCACATCGAGGCCAGCCGGTTGGTCCAACAGGGCGTTCTAGGGAGCATCGTGCTGGCTCAGGCCCAACTGGGCAACGGAGAGAGAGGGCAGTTAAGCCGCACTATTCGCACTGGACTCAGCGAGTGGTGGGAACACCCGGAGATGATTGGCGGCGCTTCGACCATGATTGGCGCTGGCGTCCACGCTATAGATGACATGCATTTCCTCTTGGGTCAGAACGTGGTTGAGATAGCAGCGATAACCGATGGCCAGAACTCGGAGAACGCCTTGGAAAGTGTCGCCACCATGAGCTTGAGGTTCGATGGCGGAGCCATCGGGATGATGGCTTGCAGCGGTAGGCTCCCCGATTCCAAGAACGACGTTGTAATCTACGGCAGCGACGGCCGGATCGTGCTCAAAGACGCTTCCCGGCCCAGCATGGGCGGTGAGCTTGAAGTAATCAGCGAGACCGTGAATAACAACGTTGCCTACGAACCGGACCCGCTGCTCCTGTTCAAGTGGCAGACGGAAGCCTTTAACCGGGCTATCCTTAACGATGAAGAGCCCGCCGCTTCCGGTATCGACGGGCTCAAGATAATCCAGGTTACACTGGCGATGATTGAATCTGCGTCGACAGGAAGGACCGTCAAGATAGATCCACTGCCAGCCCTTTAGTATTGGCTCCATATGAGAGCCCTTGATACCGAGGAGCGGAGTTGCTAGGAATCCGGAGCGAGGTTGCTCCACACACCTTGAGATTCCTCCCTGCGGTCGGAATGACACTACATGGAGAGATGGTCCGCCGTCTCTCTAGACCTTGTCACCCTGAGCGCAGCGAAGGATCTCATGTCTTTGGTCAGAGCGTCCCGGATTCCGCCAAGGCAGGCGGTCAGCCGACTAGTGTTCCGCTGTCTCCGACTCCAAAGGATTGAAGGTAACTCGGGTCATCGGCTGGTCGCTGGTATTGCGCCACTGGTGGAAAGTATTTGGCGGCACCAAGATTCCGTCCCCGGCGGCCACCGGATAATCCGTCCCTTCGCACATGATGGTGGCATGACCCTCCAGGATGAAGACAACGTGTTCCCACGGATGCACGTGTCCGCCGCCATCTGGGTGGCTAACCGCTCCGGGCGCCATCGCTCCGTTGTACAGCATCAGGTAGGTAGGAGCGCCATCTCTGGAACCCAGGATGCGGCTGCCTGTCTCGGCGTTCAGGTCCCGGTAGTTCCGTATCACCGGAGGCTGACCGATTCCCGGATCACCACCGGGGCGGGCGCCGCCGACTTGGGCAGCGACGAGAGGATTAATCTCGATTCGGCGAATAACACCCTCTCCGCCGTCATTCAGCGTGTAATGGTCAACTTCACCCGGAATAAGGAGAGCGTCGCCCTCTTTAACCGGATAATTCTTGCCATCGCAGACCAGAGTCCCTGATCCTTTGATGATGTAGACCTCGTGCTCCCACGGATGGATATGGTGAGAACTGGTTTTATCGGGACTAATCTCCGAGTAAGTCATCGTGCAGGTCGGCGGATTGTCGTCCAGCGATACCAGCCGGGCCGAAGGCCCTTCGGGAGTGAACAAGTTCCTGAAGTTTCTTATCACCGGTTCCATATCGAACATCCCTCCTAATATGACTCAGTGCGTACCAAACCTAAAAGCTGATGCCTGATTGCTGATAGCTCGTCGCTACCGTCCCTTCCACTGGGGCTTGCGCTTCTCGGCGAAGGCTTTGGGTCCCTCTTTGGAGTCTTCGGTGGTTAGCAGTTGGTCGTACATATGGTAGGTCAGCGCCGAGATATCCTGCGTGGACATATTCTGGCCTCGATACGCCAATTCTTTGAAAGCCTGAACCGCTAGGGGAGCGTTTTCTGCGATCTGGTTGGCTAGGGCTAATGACTCTTCCATCAGCTTGTCGGCGGGCACGACCCGGTTCACGAAGCCAATCTCGTAGGCTCGATGGGCAGAGATAGGAGCGGCGGTGAACACCAATTCCAATGCTGCGGGAAGGGAAATCATTTTGGGCAGGATGGTGCCAAAGGGCGGCAACAGGCTCCATTTAGTCTCGCTTATGCCAAACTGAGCGTCTTCTGACGCTACCCGCAGGTCGCACATCTGGGCGATGGACCATCCACCGGCCAGAGCAAAGCCGTTTACGGCGGCGATGAGGGGCTTCCATGTCTGTGGCCACATATATGGCCTCTCGGAGGACATGCTCTGGGACGCTGTGGCTTGGACCCCTTCCGCGTTGTCGCTGGCTCGTTCCTTCAGGTCCCGGCCAGCGCAAAAAGCCCGCCCGGCTCCGGTGATAATCGCCACGAAGGAGTCATCCTCGCTGTCGAATTGGGTGATGGCCTCCGCCAACTCCCGCCGCAACTGGCGGTTGATGGAGTTCAACGCGGCCGGCCGGTTGAGGGTGATTGTTACGATATTTCCCGACTTCTCGTAAAGAACTGTTTCTGCCATGTGATTCCTCTCTCAGATGTGATGGGTTGATCGCGTTCAGCGAACTTGCTGAAGGCTGATAGATTCCTTAAGCATACTCTTGCAGTTGCACTCCGCCTACAACATGGAGATGCCCGTGGCTTTGGCTCTGCATTCCGTGCCGTCCGAAGTTGGATAAGACTCTGAACCCATCTGGCGCGAATGCTAGGCCCAATTCGACGGCGATGTCTCCCATGCGAGACATCAGCGTGTTCTTCCGGTCCGGCCTGTCGGTAACGAAGCCATCGCCCCATAGGTCATACTGACTCAGATGCAACTTGGGCATCACCAGTAACATAACTGGCACCCAAGTCAGCCGGTTCCGAATCACCATTATGTCGTTGTCCACGTACCAAATCTTGGCGACTCGGTCCCGGTAAGATGTGATGTTACAAAAAACGCAGTTGGGTGATGAAGTCAAAAGTAGATGCTCGCTGGGTCAAAAATACGCCATATCTCCGGCGCTTTGTGAATATAAAGGCCGCTCCAACCCTTGTCAACGCCGAGCCTCTCTAGGTTCCCGGCGGTGTATGGTGGACAAGGGAAATCGCCTCACCCTATGGTATTATTTACTCGGGGAGTGAACCATGTTTCGATTAGCCGTTTTGACCGTAAGCACTTCGGGGTCTCAGGGCCAGCGAGAGGACACCAGCGGGCAGGTCATCCAGGACATCTTGGCCCCGCCGGATTACGAAGTCGCCCGCTACGAAGTAGTGCCCGATGATCGGGAGACGATTGCTAACAAGCTGGCCGAGTGGGCCGATGCTCCGGATGTCGACCTTATCATCTCAACCGGTGGAACCGGGCTCGGCCCCCAGGACATTACCCCCGAGGCCTGCTTGTCGGTGATTGACCGGGAAGTTCCGGGTTTGGCTGAAACCATGAGGGCAAGGACTCTCCAGTTCACGCCCATGGCCATGCTCAGCCGCTCGGTGGCGGGGATACGGGGCAACACCCTGATAATCACCCTTCCCGGCAGTCCTAAAGGCGTGCGCGAGTGTCTGGAAGTCGTCACGCCGGTCTTGGGTCACGCTCTACAGTTATTGCACACCGAGACGGTCAGCGACCACCCCGTTTAACAAGGGGCGCGCCATCGGCTATCCACGCTTCTGCGCTTATCGGTATCGGCCTTTTTCGCCTGGCACTGAATCGGCCAGGCCATCATTGACGAAAAATGGGAGAAACCCTCTTGAGTACGGATTCGAGCGCGAACAACCCGTCGAATAACAGTGAAGACAATTCCGGCGTAGGCCCCGTTTACTGGCCTAGAGTCAAAGAGATATTGGATCGCAGCATGGAGCGATGGATAGAGCGCTGGGGAAGAGACCCTCTGCCTGGTATCCACGCCTACTATTGGGAAACTCGGGACGAATTAGCCGAAAGCGTGCTTTCCGGCGTCCGGGCCATCGAACCGGGCCTTGAGGGAAAGGACACCCAGTTAGTCCGGTCCCTGGCCCGTACGGTCCTCACCTTCGGCCGTATGCCCCTCAGAGGCCCCTTCGTTCCCAGGGAAGAGATAGACGAGGTAATCTCCTGGATAGACTCCGGTATGCCGGAAGGCCCGGCATAGCTTCATTCCAGCGAGTGGTTCGGCGGGCTCACCGCGAACGGTCGGATGCGTTGCTCCGTTCGTCCTGAGCTTGTCGAAGGACCCCGCGCCCCAGAACAAAAAACCGCCGGAACCCAGCGAACCGGGTTCCGGCGGAACTTGCGCAAACTCGATCGCTCAGTTTGAGCGGGTTATACCAAGACCGGGTCCATGCTCTTCGCGTATACCTGGATACGTCCACCAAAGTGGTCCAGTACCGCAAGCCGGCCTTGTCCGTCAACCTTCACGGCGCACGGGTGGTTGAAGTTTTTCTCGTAACTGGGGTTGTTTGAATAAGCTAGAGCCCGCTGCCGAATCATGTCCGGGTTAGAATTCAGCTTGTCCTTACCCCATTGGGAAAGGACGTGGTCGCCCTTGAGCGCGGTAACGAACCGGCCATCAGGAGCCAGCACTTGTACACGGTTGTTTAGCCAGTCTGCCACGTAGATATCGCCGTCGGCGTCCACGCAGACGCTGTTGGGCCGGTTGAACTGGCCAACACCATCGCCGGATTGCCCGAAGCTGGCCATCCACTCACCGTCAGCGGTAAACTGCTGGATCCGGTCGTTGCGCCAATCGGCCACGAAAACGTTGCCGTCATTGTCCAGGGTGATACCCCAGGGCATGTTGAGCTGGCCGGGGCCGCTGCCGAAAGCACCAAACTTTCCTAGATACTTTCCGTCAAGCGTGAACTTCTGGATGCGGTGATTGCGGCTGTCGGTTACGAACATAGTGCCGTCTTTGCTTATCGCAATCCCAGCCGGGCGGTCCAACTCTCCGTCGCCGGAACCCGACTTGCCAGGCGGTATATCCTGTCCGGCGCCATATGCAATCATACGCCCGGCGTCGTCGTTACTTGATCCTCCCTCGACGCCATCCGGCCAGCTGCGCAAAAACTCGCCATCGCTGTTAAACACAGAGATGCGGTTCAGCCATTCGTCAGCCAGGTAAACGTTTCCTTGACCATCAAGCGCAATGGCGGTGGGCCAGATGAATTGGCCCGGGCCCGCACCGTAGGACCCGAACTCGGTGATGTACTCTTCGTTCAAGGTGACCACGCTAATATGGACACCGTCGGTCCGGTATTCATAGCCACGGTTCACCACGTACACTACGTCGTTTTCGCCGACTGCCATGTCCACCGGGTTGCGAAAACCGGTCCCGGAGAACTCGTTGCGTCCTACGGAATGGCTATACGCGAAGGATCGATCTTTTAACCCAAAGAAATGGGTACTCATCGCATTTACCTCTTCAATTATTGGCCGATCAGGTCTGCTCCGAGCTTACCTAGTTGCTGCTGAAGCAGCCCTTAACCGTTTGCTTAGTTAGACACCAGCCAAGACCTGCGTTCCCAGTCTACAGGAACTTGGTCTTCTCGAAGCTGCCACCGACTATGGGTTTGGCGTCCAGACCCATATGGTCTTCCAGGATGCAAGTGTAGACTGACCGGAAGTCCTGGTTGTACTTCAGGTTGCCGCCTTCCTCTTGCTGATTAATATCAAGAGACGGGTACTCCCCATATATTCCGCCCTTGACTCCCTCGCCTACCGCGAAAGCGATACCAGCGGAACCGTGGTCGGTACCGGAGCCGTTGTCGGTGATCCGGCGGCCAAACTCGGTGAACATGAACAGCAATACGTTGTCGCTGGCTTGGTGCTCACGCAGGTCAGCCATGAAGTTCTCCACCGTGCTGGAGACATCAGTCCACAGTCCGGAGTGCAGAGCTGCTTGGTTGGCATGGGTGTCAAAACTGTTGTAAGGAGAGGTCGTGTAGAGCACCCGGGTGCCAAAGCCCGCCAGGTGGGTTTGAGCGATGTTCTTCATGTACTGGCCCACTGCGGTATTCGAGTACTCCACGCTGGAACTGTACTTCTCCGGAGCGGTCGCCAGAATGTCGGCTCCCTTCAGCGCGTCGGTGCCGGTGTTGCGGATGTAGTCCATTACTGCGCCTCGGCCGATGGCCGGCGAGTACATGCGTCCGAATACGTCCAGAGCCTCACTGCGCTGGGATTCGCCGTCTATTCCGGTGAGCAATCCATAGGTTTCAAGGTCGCCTACAGATGCTACGGGCACTCCGTCCTTGGCCAGCGCCCGGGGAAGGCCACGGCCAAAGTTGACGCCGGTCAAAACGTTTTCAGACGTTGGGTCCAAGTCCTTAATAACCCGGCCCAGCCAGCCTTCGTTACCCTGGGTGTCCGGCTCGCAAGTGTGCCAGATGTCCATGGAACGGAAGTGGGAATAGCTGGAATTGGGATAGCCCATGCCCAGGAAGATGGCTAGCTTGCCCTCATCCCAGAATTTCTTTAGAGGCCCCATAGCCGGATGCAAACCAAGATCATCGTTTATCGGGATGATTTGGTCGTCGGCGATGGAAAGGGACGGTCGAAAATCCCGATACAACCCGTTGGTTCGCGGAATTATTGTATTTAACCCATCGTTACCGCCAGAGAGCGACAGAATCGCCAAGACGGGGTCTTTCTGGGTGGAAACCATGTTATATCCTCCAACGCCTATTATTATTCAAACTGGAATTCCGCAGTTGAGGCGATCATCTGGAACATCTCCCCTGTGCGGCGTGTGAAATCGATTTGCTCGGAACTGGAACCGTGGTGCAAGTCTCCGGACTTCTGGGCATGAGCCACCAACTCGCTGCGGGTGCCGTCATCGACCGTGATCGGTCCGATCAGGTCTAGGCATCCATCTACGAAGGTCTCAGGGGACAGGGAATCGCCGCGGCTCATCAGGCGGTCTATCAGCCCTTTCACTCCGGGGAGATCGGTGTTCCCCAACAGTTCTGAGGCGTAGTTGATTCGCTCCACCAGAGTGCCGCTGTCGATCCACTCCCGCCCGGTATGCCAGCCCTCTACCGTCGGTGGATTCATCAGGTCCATACCCATGTATTTGGGCTCTTGAGAGTGTTGGAAGAGGCCGAGTTTAATCTCCCGGTGTTCTTCGACCATTCGCAATGTGCCTGCCACTACCTCGGCAGGGCTCTTGACCTTGGCATAGCGGACCGATTCCGACTTGAACTTCTCCGAATTGAACAGTATACGCAGCATTTCGGTGATGTCGTATTCCGAGTCGAAGTACGCCTTTTCCATTTTTTGAATCAGGTCCAAGTCCTGTGGCGGAGTGAGGCGCCAGGCCGGTATCTGGACATCGTCGGCCACGAAATAGTTGTACAGATGTCGGGCCAAGAAACGAGCTGTCGCCGGCTGTTTACAAATGATGTCTAGGATGTCATCTCCATTCCACGCGCCGGTCTCTCCCAAGAAAGTCTTCTCTCCGTCGTCGTGGTCCGCAGGGTCAAACCGGAACTCCCACGGGCTGCGTCCATACGGGAATGGGGGATAAGCGGGAGCATTGTTCCACCCGGTGAAGGCACGGGCGCAGGCCTTAACGTCGTCCTCAGAATAATTTAGTTCTTCGTCCTTACCCGCACCCAAGGAGAACAACTCCAGTAATTCTCGCCCGTAGTTCTCATTCAGCGCAGCCTGGTGGCTCTCCGTGTTGTCTAGGTAATACATCATGCCCGGGCTAGTGGACAAACGGTAAATCAGATCCCGGAAGTTTCCCATCCCATGCTCCCGGAACATGCCAATCATTCGACCCATTTCGTACCCGCTGTCTATCTTGCTGTGCCCGGCACAGAATATCATGTGCCAGAACAGGGCCATCTTCTCCTGAAGCTGGCGGGGGGTATTAATCATGGTATATAGCCATGCTTGCACGTTGTTCTCAATAGCAGCCGATTGCCAGTAAGAAGGGTTGTACCGGAAGAGCAGATCCTCTTCGATGTTCTCCTGACTCTCCGGGGCCAGGAGGTCATCCAAGGTCCGCTGATATCCCTGCGCGGCTTTGGCCTCGATTTCGTTACGGCTCGCTCCGAATCCGGACCGGCGTAGCAGGTGGGCCATCAATGCAATGTTCTCGTCAGCCATTTCCTCCTCCTAATCGTTACGTCTATTCTGCCTCATAGGGCTGGACCCTATGTCTTCTCGACCATAGACCAAAGCGCTTCCAGATGTTGCTTCCTGGAAACGCTAGGACTTTTGGGCACCACTCTTTTGTAACAACCATTTTAAGGTAATTACAGAGGGGCGATTACAAAGTGCTAAAATGATATAGGTCGCACGTGCCGGTGTCAATAAGTGATTGGTGCCTGAGATTCCGAAAAAACATGTCTATGATTCAGGCCGGAAATCGCTGCTCGGAACCGGTCGAACTAGGCCGCAAGATCTAGTAGTCTGTTCCGTCATTGGCTTATCGCTGGCCGTTATCCTTGACACCCCTGAATAGCCCCTGCTAGGATTTCTGCCAGCCTCATTCTGTGTATCCAAATAGCTTCGGCGCTAATCTTATTGGGCTACTCTTCAGACGGACGAGCGACATGAGCGGCAATAACACCGGCCAACCGATCGTCCCAATGGACTCTGGTCCAGACTTGCCTGCGATGTTCGACCGGTACAAAATCCGCGTCGAGCAGGAGCTTTCCCGGTCCGTTCAGTCTCCTGAAGGCACCGATCCTTATACCTTGATCAGATACCACCTTGGATGGTCCGATCAGCACGGTGTGACTGCCCAGTCCGCAATCTCCCAAGGCAAGGCCATGCGGCCAACCTTGTGTCTCTTCGCCTGCGAAGCCCTTGAGGAAGACCCGGAAAGAGCTCTGCCAGCGGCTGCGGCCCTGGAACTGATACACAACTTCTCGTTGATTCACGACGATATCCAAGACCAGGACGTCGAGCGCCGTCACCAACCAACGGTTTGGTCCATCTGGGGAGTGCCCAAAGCTCTGGTGGCGGGCGACACCATGCAATCCGTTGGAGATGTCTGCCTCTTAAACACCGCTAGGCATGGGGTGTTGCCACAAACGATACTAAGAATATCGAGTATCCTCACCGATAGTTACCTGGAGATGATTCAAGGACAGTGCCTGGACCTGGGGTTCGAATCCAGCACCACCATAACCTCGGCGGATTACCTCCAGATGATTGCTTTTAAGACCGGCGCATTGATCCGCAGCGGCATGGAGATCGGCGCTCTGCTGGCCACTGACGACCCCGCTGCGTTCCAAGCCTTCTCACGCTTTGGCAACTGCGTCGGCCGGGCATTCCAGATTAGAGACGACTACCTGGGGATATGGGGAGACTCTTCCCTTATGGGCAAGTCTGCCGGGAACGACATCCGGCGGCGGAAAAAATCCTTCCCCATCGTTTACGCTTTTGAGAAGGCGGTTGGCCAGAACCGGGACGATTTGCTGCGCATCTATGCTCAGGAAGAGATCGACGACGATGACGTGAGCCGGGTTCTGGTCATCCTCGAAGAGGTTGGCGCCCGGGAAGAGTCCCAATCGCTGACGGAAACCAGCGCCGAGGAGGCGTTGGAAGCCATCTCGTTGGTTAGCCTACCCACCTGGGCTAGGACCGAGGCTGAAGGTCTCGTTGATTTTCTAGCAAGGCGCCAGTACTGAGGCCAAATATGAAGCCTGCGAAACGTCCGATCGAGCTTTCCTTGCGGTTGGCAGTGTACCTGTTGAAGAAACGGCTGACCGGCCGGAAAAGATTCCCATTGGTGACCATGCTTGAACCTTTGGAGATGTGTAACTTGGCGTGTGTTGGTTGCGGTCGTATCCGGGAATATCAACCGGTGATTGACCGGATGATGCCCGTGGATGTGGCTTTGAACGCAGTCAAGGAGTCGGGCGCTCCCATCGTTTCCATCGCCGGTGGCGAACCGACTATTCATCCCAAGATCGACGAGATAATCAACCGGCTGATCGAAGATAAATACTTCGTCTATTGTTGCACCAACGGCTTGCTGTTGGACAAGATGCTCACCAAGATACCCCCTTCCAAGTACCTGTGTTGGGTTGTCCACATGGACGGTATGGAAGAGATGCACGACGAGTCGGTCGCCCGCAAAGGTGTTTTCAAAAAAGCGGTGCAGGTCATGGAGTTGGCGTTGAGCCAAGGCTACCGGGTCTGCACCAACACCACGATATTCAAAAACAGCGACGTGGAAGACCTCTGGGAGATGTTCCGTTTGGTGAAAGACATAGGCGTGGAAGGGTCGATGATTTCGCCGGGCTACGACTTTGAAGACGCGCCCATTCAAGACATGTTTCTGAATAGGCAGGAGTCCCGGAACATCTTCAAGAAGCTTTTGGACCCAACTAAGACCCAGGGTATGAAGTTCTACAACAACCCG
This sequence comes from uncultured bacterium, assembly GCA_963997925.1. Classification (GTDB taxonomy): domain Bacteria; phylum Chloroflexota; class Dehalococcoidia; order Lucifugimonadales; family UBA3495; genus UBA11650. The sequence continues at coordinate 13,390 of CAXEOX010000016.1, read as the reverse complement.
TTGTATCTGAATTTTTTGCAGGGGGAAAGGGAATACCAGTGCACTGCCTGGTCCAACCCCACCTATACTGTCCTCGGTTGGCGTAAACCGTGCTACCCCTTGGCCGACGAACACGTTCAGGACGTCGATGAGTTATACGAGGCCGATCTGTGGCAAAAATACGGTGTCGGCAACGACCCCCGGTGCGCAAACTGCATGATGCACTGCGGCTTCGAGTCCGCCACCATCTTCAAGGCCATCTCCACGCCTAAGGACTGGGCGACTCTCATCAAGTCAGGAGCCGCTCGCAAGGGCGGCATCACCGCTGCATAGCTGGTGGAGCCACGTTGCTAACCATCATCGCCAGCATGGAGCGAGAACTGTCCGTTTTACGGCGGGAGATTTTCGCTGTTCGTTCCGGAAGTGATTTGAGAATGGCAGTAGTGGGAATCGGAAAATCTCAAAGCCAAGCTGGCGTACGGGAGATACTTAATGCCGGTTCGGGAGGCCCGCCGAGACAGTTGCTGATGTTGGGCTTTGCTGGTGCGGTAGATCAGGGGCTTAAAACCGGCGATTTGATTCTATCCAGTAGGTATCATCTGGACTCTCCGGGCGAAGATTTTCTGACTCCGGCTACGGCGATGCGGCAGAACGGGATGCTTGCCGCCTCCAATGCTGGGTTACCGATTCATCACGTGGATTCCCTCACGGTCGATGGGATAGTTTCCACGCCGGCGGCCAAAACGGCGCTGGCTGAAGAACATCGAGTTGGAATCGTCGATATGGAAGACTACTGGCTGGCTGCGGCGGCCCAAGAAGCCCAAGTGCCCTTCGTATCGGCGAGAGCCGTTCTGGACACCGCCGAACAAAGCCTGCCAAGTTACTTGGCCGGTCTCTCTCGAGGACGCGCCGCAGACGTGCTCAGAGCCGTGGCGGTGCCGTGGCAGGTTCCGGTTCTGGTTGGCCTGGCATTTCAGGCTCGCATCGCCCGGCTAACACTTGCTCGATTCGCTACGTCTTTTATCCGGCAATGGGAACGTGAAGGCTCTGCTTTGGCAGTGGCTCGATAAGTCGAGGCGGTCAGCCCGTTTCAAGCTCAGCCGTGAGATAGATGAAGGTTCTGGTCACCGGGGCGACGGGATTTATCGGGGGAAACCTGGCCCGGAGGCTCTGCCAGCGCGGTTATGAAGTGAGAGCGCTGGTTAGGCCGGGAGCGAACACATTAACAATCGATGATATCGGCGTCGAACAATTTCCCGGAGATATCCTAGACCGGGAATCGGTGGGCCGGGCGGTTGAGGGATGTCAGGCGGTTTTTCATTGCGCTGCGATCTACGCCTTCTGGTCTAGGACTCCCGATCTCATCCACCGGACCAACGTGGATGGCACAAAGACGGTCCTACAGGCGGCGAAGCGGGCGGGAGCCTCTCGCATTGTGTTCACCAGCACCGTTTCCACCATGGGGTTCTGGCCGGGAAAACTCAGCACTGAAGAAACCTTGCTGGATCCGAGCCATTTGATAGGGCATTACAAGAATTCCAAATACCAGGCCGAGTTGTTGGCTTTTGAGATGGCCGCTGAGGGGCTACCTTTGGTGGTGGTCAACCCAACGGCGCCGGTGGGACCCTGGGATGTTAAACCTACGCCCACCGGCAGGATAATCTTGGACTTTATGCGGGGAAGAATCCCCGCCTACTTGGACACCGGTCTGAATCTGGTGGATGTGGAAGACGTGGCGGAAGGCCATATTCTAGCGTTAGAGCACGGAATACCGGGGCAACGATACCTTTTAGGGAATAAGAACGTTTCTCTGATAGACATGTTCCGCATGCTTCAGGCCATAACCTGCCGCCGCGCGCCCCGCTGGCGCATCCCGTATTGGATGGCCTTGGCGGCGGGCTATCTTGATGAGGCAGTTGAAGGTAGAATTCTAAGCCGGGAACCGAGGATACCGGTCGAGGGCATAAAAATAGCGAGATCGCCGATGTCCGTGGATTGTGAAAAGGCGATCCGCGAATTGGGGCTGCCCCAGAATTCTGTTGAAGTGGCATTGGAGAAAGCGGTGACGTGGTTCACTGATTACGGGTATGTTGGGTCGGGAGTAAGGTCAAAGTGACGGTTTACCAAGGAAATAGAGTCGATGCGCCTTCAGTGGAGAACCTGGAGATTGCCATTACTCGCTGCCGGGAATTCTTCCGTCAGAACCAATATTCCGACGGATATTGGTGGGGAGAACTGGAGTCCAACCCCACCATGGAAGCGGAATATCTACTGTTGACCCATTTTCTGGGCAGGCCGGACGCCGAACGGTGGCGGAAGATTTGCAACCAGATTCTCCAGAAACAGGGCGACGACGGCTCCTGGGGCCAATATTATCAAGCACCCGGAGACCTGAGTACATCGATCGAGTGCTATTTCGCCCTGAAAATGGGCGGCCACTCGCGGGATGCGGAATATATGGCCAAAGCTCGTGGATTTATCCTGTCCAGGGGTGGGATACCTAACGCCCGGATATTTACCAAGATTTGGCTGGCTCTCTTCGGTCAGTGGGATTGGAAAGGCCTTCCCAACCTGCCGCCCGAGTTGATTCTCGTACCGCCGTCTCTCCCGTTCAGCGTCTACGACTTCGCCGGCTGGGCTCGCCCAACAATCGTACCCATGCTGGTGATTTTGAGCCGCCAGCCTCACTGCCCGATTCCCGATTGGGCTCACTTGGACGAGCTTTATCCAAAACTGCGTGAGGAAACCAATTACTCCTTGCCCAAACCCCAGTCACGTTGGGGATGGGCGAAACTGCTGTATCATTTGGACCAACTGGCAGGTCTATACCAACTCCTACCGGTGCATCCCCTTCGCGGTTGGGCCGAGCGAAAAATCGTCGATTGGGTGGTAGGTCATCAAGAGCCCAACGGTTCTTGGGCCGGGATTCAGCCCCCTTGGGTCTATTCCTTGATCGCCCTGCACCACATGGGCTTCCCTCCGGACCATCCCGTGATGGAGAAAGGCTTCGCGGGCATCGACGGATACGCCATAGAAGACGAAGACACTTTCTCGGTGCAGGGTTGCATCTCTCCCGTGTGGGATACTTGCCTCGCTCAAGTGGGCTTGATCGAATCGGGTCTGGGCGAAGCGGATCCAATGATTCAGCAGTCCACACGATGGCTTTTGGACCAGCAGATATTGGAGCCTGGCGACTGGCAGGTGCGAGCGAAAAACGTGGAGCCCGGAGGCTGGGCCTTCGAGTTCGACAATAACCGGTACCCCGACATCGACGACACTTCGGAAGTTATAATGGCTCTGAATCTGGCGCGACTGGGCCCCGAGGACGACCCAAGGCGGCGACAAGCCATCAAACGGGGCGTCAATTGGATACTAGCTCTGCAAAGCAAGGATGGCGGTTGGGGCGCTTTCGACAAAGACAACAACCGGAGTTACGTTAGCATGCTCCCCTTCTCCGATTTCGGAGAGGTGCTGGACCCAACCAGCGTGGACGTTACTGCGCACATATTGGAAATGTTGGGTAAACTTGGTTACCAACGGGACTTTCCTCCGCTGGTCCAAGCCCGGCGGTACATACTCGACCGGCAAGAAGAAGACGGCTCCTGGTTCGGTCGTTGGGGCGTCAATCATATCTATGGAGTTGGCGCCGTGTTGCCTGCTTTGGCCGCCATCAATGAGGACATGACCCAGCCATATGTTACGCAGGCTGTCGAATGGCTGGTTGCCCACCAGAACGATGACGGCGGTTGGGGAGAAAGCTGCGGCTCCTACGTCGACCCGGAACTGCGTGGCGTTGGACCCAGCACTCCATCGCAGACTTCGTGGGCACTGATTGCTCTGCTGGCTGCCGGGAGAGAGGCCAGCGACCCGGTTCTCCGGGGCGTCACATACCTTTTGGTGACACAGGACGAGGGAGGATGCTGGGATGAACCTTATTTCACGGGCACCGGTTTCCCCGGTTATGGAGCGGGAGAACCGCCCAAGACTATGCCTAAACCCGGTGAGCCGGGATACCAGGGATTGGATATGCCCGGTGGTTTCATGATTAACTATCACATGTATCGCAATTATTGGCCGCTGATGGCCTTGGGGAGATATAAGACCCAAACGAACCACCGCCACTGGGATGCCGACGGTACGACCGGAATCACCGAACCTACCGGAACGGCGGCCCAGATGGTATACGCTCAGGGGGAAACCAGCCAACATGAAAGCTAAGTCTTTCTGCCTCAAGATTAAGACAGAGAGTGCGCCACAATTCATCGACATCACTGAGTGGGTTGGTGAATGTGTGGCGAAATCTAAGGTTAGTAACGGCTTTGCCGTGATTTTTTCCAAACATACAACTGCGTCGGTCAAGATCAACGAGAACGAACCCCTGTTGCTTGAAGACATGACAAGATTCTTGGAGCAACTTTCACCTCGTGACGGCGCCTACCAACACAACGACTTCACCATCCGCACGGTGAACATGAATACCGACGAATCCCCCAACGGCCATGCGCATTTGCAACACCTCCTCCTGGGCACTAGCGAAACCGTGCCGATAATCGATGGTTCTGTGCAATTCGGCCGCTACCAAAGTGTATTTTTCATCGAGTTGGATCACCCAAGAGACCGGGAAGTCATGGTCCAGGTCGTTGGCGACTAGAAACTCCGGCCGTCCGGTTCGCGAATATCCTCTGGAAGACGAGCCGGAAACTGAGAATGTATGGCTGCAACAGACGTTGAGCTAGGCTACCGGGAAAGCCGTGAGATTACTCGCCGGGAAGCCAAGAACTTCTACTATGCGTTTTTGACTTTGCCTCAGGAGCGCAGGCGCGCCATCTACGTGGCCTACGCTTTCTGCCGCTATTGCGACGATACCGTCGATAATGCCGAGTCCCCGGACCAGAAAACCAATTTGTTGGAAGAACTCCACGCCAACTTGAACGATGCCTACACCGGCCGCACTAGCGATCAGATGTTCCTAGCCCTGGCTGATGTAGCGGACAGACACGACATTCCCGAGGAATACTTCAAGCAGGTGATTTACGGCGTAGAATCGGACCTCACCAAAGTTCGCTACCAAAACTTCGAAGAGCTGCGAAGCTATTGCTACCAAGTCGCCTCTGTTGTGGGACTTATCTGCTTGCAGATATTCGGATACAAAGACGACGCTGCTAGAGAATATGCCGTCGACCTAGGCCTGGCGATGCAGCTCACGAACATCGCCCGGGACGTTCAAGAAGACCTGGGGCTAGGTCGGATTTATCTGCCCCAGGACGAGATTGTCCGGTTCGGCTATTCCGAGGAAGAGATGGAAGCCGGCGTCGTCAACGAGTCTTTCATAGAGCTGATGAGATTCCAGGCGCAAAGAGCAAGGGGTTACTTCGATAGTGGCTTTAAGCTGCTTCCCTATCTATCCCCCCGTTCCCGCGCCTGTCCCGCCGTGATGGGCCAACTTTACAGCAAGGTTCTGCAGCGCATCGAGGCTGCTGAATTCGATGTTTTCCAGCAGAGAATCAGTCTCAGTAAGGCCGAAAAGATCCGGGTGACGGCTCAGACATGGTTCACCAGCATGCTGCCTTCGAGCCCCTGGTGACCAATTCGGCCAAGATGATTCTCTTCTCATGAAAGCCCTGGTTTTAGCGCCGATGACGGAAGAGCCCCTGGCCCGGCTAAAAGAGTTGATGCCGGTGACCTACGAAAGCTGGGCCGACACCCGCCAACTGGCCGACCCGGAAGAACTGGCGCGGCGCATCCAGACCGAAGTTTTCTCCATTCTGGTGGTTGAGGCCGATTTTCTGCCGGAAGAACTGTTTCAACAGGCCGGAAATCTCCGATTGGTCGCGATCTGTCGAAATAGCCTCTCCCACGTGGACCTGGAAGCCGCCACCGGCCATGGCGTAGCCGTCGTCCATACTCCGGGCCGCAACGTTCAAGCGGTGGCTGAGCTAACCATCGGTCTCATGCTGACTTTGGCCCGCCGGATAAACAGCATGGACACCTGCGTGAAAGAAGGACGATGGCAGATGCCGGTGGAGCCGTATATCAATGCACATATGCAGACCGGTGAATTAGCTGGCAAGACTCTTGGCGTTCTGGGCTTGGGAAATATAGGCCGCCGAGTTGCCGGGTTGGCCAGCGCTTTCGGCATGCGAGTGTTGGCCTACGATCCGTACATCGCCCCCCAAACCCAAGATTGCTGGAACGTGACCCTCTGTCCCACATTGGCAGACTTGACCGGTGATGCCGACTATATCTCCGTACACGTCCCCGACGTTCCGGGCACAAAAGACTTGTTGAGCCGGTCTCTCTTGGCGGAAATCAAACGGGGTTGCCGGATAATCAACACCAGTTCTTACGATGCCGTAGACGAGGCGGCTCTGGTGGAAGGTCTAACATCCGGCCGGGTGGCTGGGGCCGCCTTCGATGTCTTTCCAACGCATCCACTCCCTCCGAATAACCCGCTTTTGGGCTTCGACAACGTCGTCCTAACCCCGCATATCGGCGGAGCCACCCGTGAAACCGTAGCCCGCCACTCCGTCATGATTGTGGATGATATCGAACGATTTGTTGGAGGGCTGAAGCCGGAACGTATGGTGAATCCGGAGGTTTGGGGTAGATTTGACTAGATACGTGCTGAGCCTGGATCTGGGTACCTCCTCGGCTCACGCTGTTTTGATAGATCGGCGTGGGCGGACGGTGGCCACGTCCCGTGCTTCACTGCGATATCACCGCCCGGAAGACGGCTCAGACTTGGCCAAAGAGTTCCATCCTGCCGAAGTCATGGATGCGGTGGGCGATGCGGTGGGCAAGACCCTCCGGCAAGCCGCGGTAGAGCCGGGCCAGATAGCCGCCGTGGGCGTAACCAGTCAAGGCCAGGGTGCGGTTCTCATGGGACCCGACGACCGGGAGCTTTGCTGTAGCCCAAACATCGACCTGCGCGCCGTATTCGAAGGGGCCGCTCTGGACGAGGAGGCCGGTACTGAGATATACGCGACCACGGGTCATTCCCCCGCTCTCTTGTTGGCTCCGGCCCGCCTGAGATGGCTCCAATCTCACCGTCCTGACTTGATGGAAATGGCAAGTTCGGTGGTGTCTATCGGTGGATGGCTGGGTTCCCGTCTAACGGGGCAGGTTGCCGCCGAGGCCGGGCTGGATTGCACTCTGGGCTTAATCGACCTTTCTACCCGTCGCCACGCCCTTCCCATGCTTAACAAGCTCGGGTTTCCCGTTGAATTGCTGCCCCCGCTGCTTGCTTCCGGAGAACGTTTGGGTTGTCTTAGGCCCGAGTTGGCTGGGGAGTGGGGGTTACCCGCTGGTCTTCCGGTGACTTTGGCCGGGGCCGATACTCAATGCGGTCTGCTAGGGCTGGGACTAACCACTCCCGGCCAGTCCGGAGCGGTATTGGGGTGGAGTGGCAGCGTTCACACGGTGATGCAGGACCCGATGCTGGACGTTGAGGCCAAACGCACCTGGAGCAGCTGTTACTCCATCGATTCCATGTACACCGTGGAGGCTAATCTTGGCGATTGCGGCCATGCTTTCGACTGGTTAACCCGGACCGTGTCCGGCGGCAGGCTATCTTTCCGAAAGGCTGACCACTTGGCGGAGCAAGCTGCCCCAGGTGGCGACGGCGTTCTCGCCTTTCTTGGTCCCGGCCCCATGAGCGCTCCCAACGCCGGACTTCGTATGGGCGGCATATTCATGCCAACGCCGCTGACCTTCCAAGAACCCAAACCCGGGCAGATATTCCGCAGTTATTTGGAGAGCGTGGCCTACAGCATAAAAGCCAATCTGGACAACATATTTGAGGTTACCGGCAGGCGGGCCAGTTCCTTATGCCTGGGCGGAAGCATGTCAAAAAGCGATGTGGTTACCGGTGCTCTGGCGGATGTACTCGAGATTCCGGTGTTCCGGTCCCGAGACTCCCAAGTCAGCGCCATGGGCGCCGCCGCCGCTACCTGGGTCTCGGCTGGTGAGGCCGCCTCACTGGAAGAGGGAGTGACAATGCAAGAACCCAACTTCGATGAATTTCTTCCGGAGCCCCTCCGGTCAGCCGAATACCTGGACCACTACCACCGGTGGCTTGATATGTTCCACACTCTCACCCCTCGGGAATGATATTTTGCTCCGATTCAAGTAGCGCTAGATTCCTGAAAGACGCCCCGACCGTTCCTAAAAGGCTTTACAATATCTCTGGTAATTCAATCTACCGGTCAAGCGGATGGTTCGACAAGCTCACCACGAACGGCGGGAGTCCCAATTTCCGTTCGTCCTGAGCCTGTCGAAGGACCCTGCCGCCGGATTTTGCTATAGCGCCTAGATCCCGCGAAGTGAGGAGTCCCGAATTGAGCAGTTGGCAATCTGAGCGTGAGGAACTCCACGCAGCGATCGGCGAGATGTATCGGCGCGGACTGGTCGGCGCATTGAGCGGGAACGCCAGTTTGCGTTTGGAAGGGAGGCTTGGTGAGGGGCTGCTATTGGTTACGCCCACACAGGTGCCCTATTACCGCCTCAAGCCAGAAGACCTGGTAGTCGTTGACATGAATGGTGAGCTGGTGGGGGAGGGGTTGGCCCCCTCGTCGGAAACGGCCATGCATCTGCAGATTTACCGGGAGAGAGAAGATGTAGTGGCTGCGATCCATACCCACTCCATCTCGGCATCGGCGGCGGCGGTAGCTGGGCGGGAGATACCGCCTATCCTGGATGAGATGGTCTATCACATCGGCGGTGGCGTCCCCATCGGAGACTACGCCTTTCCAGGCTCGGAGGAATTGGCCCGGGTGGCATGTGAGACCATGGGAGACCGGAATGCGGTGCTCCTGCGGAACCACGGGGTTTTGGGGGTTGGGCCTGGAGTGTGGGAGGCTCTGGAAGCTTGCGATCTTGTCGAACGAGCCGCCCAGATCTTCGTCCAGGCCCAGTTCTTCGGCACCGGTGGGGCAAATCTCTTGCCCCCGGATATAATAGTTGCCGAACAGGAAATTTTTCAGATGAAACGCAGGATGGCATTGGGTCTGAAATCTCAGTCGTCCGAATAGAGCCGAACCAACGGCGCCTGCATTCACACCAGCACCGAGGATTTATCGATGCTCTCAGTTCCCAGTTTTTTACTCAGGAAGCTTTACGTCAAAGGGAGTTTGCAAAGCACCTCCCAAAGCGTCTCCTTCCGGTTGCGCAATTCCTTGGGGTCTGGATATGCCGAGGCGATGTCACCCCTGACGCTGGATGGGAAGGAGATGCCTATGGAAGACACGTATTTCTATGTGGACAGTGAGCCGAGGAGCTTTGATACGGTGTCCAAAGACAATCCCTTCAGTCTTTTGTTGAATCAGGACACTGTGATTACGGTGGAGAACGTATCGTTAAGCCCGGAACCGCATAAAGTGGGCATGGGATTTAAGGTTCCCGGCCTGGGCATGTTGCGGTTCGACTTCATCGACCAGCCTCTGACCGGTGACCAAGCCTAGGTTGATCGATGGAACAACCACCCAAATCGGTTGCTATCACTGGGGCGTCCGGTTACGTTGGGGCCCGGCTCCTTCGAAAGTTGGAGGACGAGGAAGACATCAGCAAACTGGTGGCCATCGATACTCTTCCCCCCACTGTGCCTATCCGGAACATGGCTGCCTACCGCATGAGCGTCACCAAGCCCATCGACGATGCACTAAACCGGCATAACGTCTCAACTGTGGTCCACTTGGCGTTCATCGCCAGGCGGGGTCGGAATCGCCAGGAGGTTGATTCGATCCGGGAGACCAATCTGGCCGCTCTGGAATCCGTTTTGGAGTCCAGCGCCCGTGCCGGGGTCAACCACATCGTCTATCTCAGTTCCCACACCGTCTACGGCGCCCACGCCGACAACCCGGTCCCCCTCACCGATGCGGCGCCATTACGTCCGATACCCGACTTTCCCTACGGCTACGACAAGTTCCTGTCGGAGCAGATGCTTCAGGAATTTCAAGAGACCCACCCGGACATAGCGGTTACGATTCTCCGGTCCTGCATGGTCCTCGGACCTTCCGCCGGAAACTACATCACCACAGCCTTCTTCCGGCCCTGGTTGCTGGGTGTTATTGACTACAACCCTCCCCTCCAGTTCGTTTATGAAGATGACCTGGCCCGGATCCTGACCATCGTCATCCAGCGGAGGTTGGCCGGTATCTTCAACGTCGCGGGGGACGGAGTGGTCTTCTACAAAGAGTTTGCCGAGACGATCAAGAGCCGGTTGATTAATCTGCCCGCTTTTCTGGCCTATGGCTTGGCCCAGCTATCCTGGAACCTGCATCTCCAAAGGGAATCCACGGCGTGCGGCCTGGACCTTGTGAGATATCCGATGGTGCTGAGTACCGGCAAGTTGCATCAAGCCACCGGGTACCGGTTCTGGCATACGTCCATGGAAACCTTGTCCGCCTTCGCCAACTCCAGCCTGCTTTATCAGGATACGGCGTGACAACCGGCCAGGTTAAAAAGGTAATCATCGACACCGATCCGGGAGTGGATGACGCCATCGCTATTCTGATGGCGTTAAGGTCCCCTTCGCTCCAAGTGCTGGGCCTGACTACCGTGGGGGGTAACGTGCCGCTGGCCCGGGCCACCCGAAATTCTCTGGCATTGTTGGAGTATGCGGACCGCACCGATATTCCGGTGGCCCGTGGCGCTGCCCTCCCGATCCGAGGCCAATACGGCTACGCTTTCCCCGTCCACGGTGCCAGCGGATTGACCCGGAGGCTGCCCAACCCATCCATCGGTCCGATAGAACAAAGAGCCGTGGACTATCTGGCGGAGGAGCTAGGAAAACATCCCGGGGAGATAATTCTGGCCGCTCTGGGCCCGTTGACCAATATTGCCAACCTGACGACGAGGTATCCGGGAGCATTGGAGCAGGCAGCTGGATTGGTGGTTATGGGTGGAGCGGTCGACGTTCCTGGCAACGTGACCGGCCATGCGGAATTCAACTTCTTCAGTGATCCGGAGGCCGCCAGGTTGGTCCTATCCTCGGGGATCCCCTTGACGCTGGTTGACTTGGCCGCCACCCGGCAGGTAGCTATTGAACGGGAAGAAGCCGCAGATTTTCGGCCACAGAATAGGCTGGGGGCGCTGGCCGTCCAGATGCTGATTAATTGGTTCCGGCGCGACGCCGGGCGGCAGAGGTTTTTCTTTCACGACCCATTGGCCATGGCGCTCGCGATGACGCCGGAGGTTGCGGCTACCGAGAGTTCTCAGGTGGTGGTGGAAACCTTCGACCCGGTCCGCCTGGGTGAAACCAAAGTCATCGGCAGGCCGGGTCCGGTGGAGGTGATGGGGCGGGTTGACCGGGATAGGTTCCTCAAGCAATTTGAAGAGTTCTTAGGACCGGAGCACGCCACAAGCTTGACGTAGGCCGGGGCACGGCGATATTCCGTGCCCCGGACGTTGGAAGCTAATCTTGCTGGCCGAATCCTATATCTCCCGGAATGCTTTTTCCTCTTCCTTCAGGTCAAAGCCGTTGTGCCACAACTCCAGGATGTAATCCTGGTCCGTTTGCGTCAGTCCGGGAACGTTCAGCGCCTCGGTGAACTCTTTCAGGTCGTCCAAACTGGTGATGTTGGGTAGGACCGAGACTATGGTGGGCTTGGCCAGCACGAATTGGATGGCCGCTTGCCCCATGGTCCGATCCCCTTCTTGAACGAGAAACTGTACCCGAGCCACCTTCAGCATCGATTCCTTCATCCACTCGGCCTTACGCAGCGCCCGGTGGTCGTTCTCGTCGAACGCCGGTATCTCCAAGTGGGCGCCGGTTAGCATGTTGGAGGCGTGGGGTACCCGGGAAAGTAAGCCGATGTTCTCTTCTTCAGCGATGGGGAAGAAATCCAGAGCCGGATCCTGCTCCAGGATGCTGTAGATGATTTGCACACTGTCCAGATGGCGCTGGCGCATGGACATCTCGCCCTCTTCATACCATCCGATGTCCGGTCCCAGTGCGGCTCCGAAGTAGCGTATCTTGCCTTCGAACTGGAGTTGTTCCAACGTCTCGAAGACTTCGTCCCGGTCTAAAGCTTCAGCCTTGGGGTTGTGCAGCTGGTAAAGGTCTATGTGGTCGGTGTTCAGACGCTGCAGGCTCTGCTCGCAGGCGAACTTTATGAATTCCTTCTCGAACTTTTGCGGGCGCTCCTGGTGTCCGATGCGAGGCACGGACTTGTCGTAGAAGTCGTAGCCGAACTTGGTGGCGATAATCATGTCGTTGCGGCGGTGTCCCATGAACTTGGCCAGCACCTCTTCACCGTAGCCCTCGCCGTAGGTGTCGGCAGTGTCGAAGAAGTTGATGCCGGCTTCCATGGCGTTCTCCAGCAGCGATGCCTGTTCAGCTTCGGTGCGCTCACCCCACCAGTTGGTTGCCACGGTCCAAACGCCGAAGCCTACTTCGGAAAGTTCCAGGTCGGTTCGGGGTAGTTTCCGGTATTTCATACATCAGTCCTATTAGGGATGCTTATATACTTAGTCGATTCAGCTCAAGTCCGTTGGGATAACCTTACTATAGGGATAGTGGCTGCTAGGATGCGCCGACGGCCATGCCCAGACTACCCTTAATCTCGTCCATCTGGCGCTGGAACTCCTCGTCGGACAGCACCGGCTGGAGTTGACCCAGAGGCACATCGGCCAAGATGTCTACCCAAGATGTACAGCCCTTGTACTCGGGTAGGAAGGGCACCGAAACCGGGTTCTCCATCCGGTACACCCTAAGTAGCATAACCGCCAGGGGCAGCATCGGCTTCCAATGCAGCCGGGACTGGGCGTACTCCTTGGTCCAGATGTAGTGGGGCGACAGGTCGTCCACCTTCTCTTGGTCTGAAATCTCGATGAGTTCCGCCACTTTGGCGTAGTGGGTGAAGCTTATCTGCGCCTCGTCTCGGGGTTGGGCCAGCAACTCTCGGAGGGCGGGTTGGCTCTCCGGTTGCAAAAGGTCTTCACGCTGGTGCTCGAAGGTGGAGTAAAGGAGGAACTCGGGATGAATCACCCGGAAGTCCTTACCTTCTTCGTGGATCCCTCCCTTGCGTACGAGCAAAATCTGCTGACCCAAGGAAAGTGCTTGTATCGTCACCGCCCACTCTTTCAGGGCGACTTGGCATTGTCTGGGCAACATAATTCTTGTCTCCAGTAACGCTTATTCACCGAATCTCACTTAATGTTATCAACACCTTTTCCGATACTCAATCCCCCGATTCCGAAGTGGGTGGCCACAGAGACACGGAGATATTGAAAGGGCCTCCCAAATTAGCTGAGACTTTAGCGCGCTGAAACCAACCCACTCTTCTCATTCCATGCCCTGATGAGGGCACCCTCCCGCGGTCCAACAGAAACTGCCGGAAAGCTATCTGGGCCGGCGCCAGTCCCATCCGGAAACGTCAAGGACCGACAGCGTTCCGGGTTTGCCTTCCGCTTC
>CAXEOX010000015.1:0-39854 GCA_963997925.1 uncultured bacterium | reverse complement strand
GATGCCACCGGCCGGTAAAGTCCACAGCATTCCGATCAGCGCAATCTGCTCCTCGCTGCGCCTGCCCCGGTTCTCCCCTAGGGCCTCGTACACCACCGGATTCCAGCCGATGCCGATGCCCAGGCGCAGACGACCACCGCTGAGCACGTCTACCTCTGCACCTTGTTTGTAGACCAGGGTGGTTTGCCGCTGCGGAAGGATCAAAATCCCGGTAACCAGTTGCACTTTATTGGTGATGGCGTCCAAATACCCCATCAAGGTCAAAGGCTCGTGGATGTAGCTCTGGTGGGTGTAGGGGAATTCGGGCACTTCGGGATGGAACTGGGAATCGCCCCCCAGCCGGGGTCCAGGATTCTAATGTGGACATGGCCCATGGCCTGGTATTAGGTCTCAAACCCAAGCCCGAGTTTCTACCGCTCTTCAACCTGGGTGAACCCGTCACAACGGGCGACGCGGTGGGGGGATGGAGCAGAGTTGAACTGCATCTGAAACACGGACTGGCGGTGCTGGCGGCGGACCTTGCGAACGCTCGCGACAAGCAACAGATGGGGTTAGATTTTCGACAATCCTACTCCTTAGGTGTCTCCCGCCGTGATAAAACCTGCCCCATTCAATGGCCGCATACCCGGCTCACTGGAGATGGGCAGAGATTCGTCCAGAGGACCGCGCGACTCGGGTTGTCTGCCCAACCTAGATCAGCCGACAGCCTCCAAGCACGCTGCGTTCGGGTTCCTGGCACCGGTAGACCGAAATACAGAAGCCCGGTCTGCCAAAGCTTTGCGGGTGACTGCCGGGCACTTCCGCGACACACCAGTATCTGATGGCTCCTAGAGGGAGTGGCGAACGATTAGATCGAGACGCTGGCTTTAACCATTCGCTACCCAGTCAGAACTCCAGGCGCTCAAAGAGCTGGGATTATCTCTTCGCACAACAGACGAATACTTTCCTTCGGGTCCGGCCCTAGTTCCGAGAACTTCAACTGCTGAAACCCGTGTTCGTGCGCCGTTTCGCGGACTTCAAGCATTCGCTCCCGGCAGTGTTCTGGGTCCCCGGCGATAAAGATTGCGTCGAGCATCGCATCGCTTACCAGGCGGCCGAACTGCTGAGGCGATGCCCCCTCCCGGTTGGCCATTTCCAATCGGTCCACTTCCTCCGGATCCACGCCAAGCCTCATGATGTCTTCAGATGTAAACCCTAGTCGTCTCATGCCTAAAATTCTCCGGCCGGCGTTAACCCTAGCGAAATCCCGGGCCACCTCCCTATTTCGGGACACTGAGAGCTTCACCTGTGCCAACTTGGGCAAGACCCCTTCCTTTCCAACGTTTTTGGCGGCGTCATCGAAGATTTGGAGCAGGGAGGGGAGACGCCCTGTGGCAGCTACTGCTTTGAACTCGCCCCCGAAGAGAAGGCCGTCCATGAATTCGCCGCCAACCGCCATGGCCAACGGCCCGTTACCTCCACAGTATAGACGTGTGGGGGTCTTGGAATCGAAGCGCAAATGGAACGATGTGGCTGGGTTGAAATTGAAGTACGACGCAAGCGTTGGGTAGTCGCGGAAGCTCACTGCCTCCCCAGCTAAGAGACCATGAAGGGACTGGGCGGTTTCTCGCAGCATGCTAATGGGTTTGGGGCTGTGCACGAGATTCGGTGTGGATGGGTTCCCCCTACCTAAGCCAATGCTAAGCTCCGACCCATCCATCAATTCACTGATGGACGCTATCGAGTCAGCGGCATCCACCGGACTGCGGAAGTATTGGACGGTTAGGGCCGTGCCCAAGTTGATGGGTATTTTTGCCGCGAGAGCAGCGAGCACCACGAACGAGTTACGGCATTCTAGATTGTCAGTCACCCAAAGTTGCTCGACCCCCCCAGTTTTAGCTATTTGTCCTAACTTAATAAGCTCCGGAATTGAGAGATTCCAGTAATGAAGGTGGAATTGGACACCTATCTGGATGGGGGCCATTTATCAAACACTCCTGCAATTGGATTCAATGAAGAACAAAATTCCTAAGCTGTTGTGGATGAGGCCACAATGTGTGGCTGTGGGGAGGGATTCAAAAGGGTCAGACCTCGCCTATGAAACGGATTTCAGGCCATTTAACCCCAGGGGTGCTCCGCCGCCGCGTTACGTCCTGAAATGCGCCCAAAGGCTAAGCATTCCCCGATGTTACCAGTGCCTTGGTAGAGGTAACTATAGATCGACCCTAGCTCACCTGCGCTGTAGAGCCTGGGCACCGGGCTGCCATCCGGTCGCACGACCTGACCACTTCCGTTGCGTCTTGGCCCTCCTTGGGTGTTGAGCATCGACGGCGAAAGTTCTATGGCGTAGAAAGGGGGGTCCACGATGGGCACGAGCATCTGTGTCCTGCCAAAATCGGTATCTTCTTTCCTTTCACAGTGCCCGTTCCATCTGCTGACAGTTTCTTCCAACCTACTGGCGTCCAATCCCACGGCTGTGGCCAACTCTGCTATGCTACCCGCTTGCTTGATCCAGCCCTTGGCCAACTCCGTCCGGTTGTCGTCACTCCAATCGTATCTAGTGACCATTGTGTTCCAGCCGCTTCCGGGTTCCTTGTCATATAAAGGACCTGAAGACAGCAACGCGTGATCAACAATCATGTGCATGGGACAGGGTATTGACAGAGTAGCCCAACTCCCAGACTCAAACACCTTTCCATGTGAGGTTTTGCGCTTTTCGTCGGAAAATCTCGTGGCGTTCGGACCAACTACAATCATGCCTCCCGGCATCTCTTTTGAGAAGTGCAACGGTATCATGGAAAAGGTTGTCCGGAATTCGGGCAACTTCAGTGCCATCGACGGGCCGGCGAAGTTGTTCATGTGCCACAGATCAGCACCAGCCTCCATGGCCATACGCACGCCATCTCCTTCGTTGTACGGCGAACCATTGGGGTAGCAATATGGCAGCCCAGGGAGATAATTCCTAATCATCTCTTGGTTGTTCTCAAAGCCGCCGCAGGTGAGCACCACTGCCCGGTTGGCTCTGACGTAGACCTGTTCGCCCCCATGCTCAGCTCTGACCCCGACGATCTCTCTAGTCCCGTCCCGTTGAATCAGCTGTTTCGCCGGGGATTCGTAAAGGACCTCTATCTCTCTTTCGCCCACGACGCGCTCGAACAGCTTCCAAGTATGTGAAGTTCCCAGGATAGGGCCATGGTGAAACTTATGAGTGCTACTGCTTCCGGGCAACTGGGGGAATTCTATACCTAAGGGTGGATGATGGTGCTCTTGTGGGTCTCCGCCGATGCTCTTGACCCAATCATTGTTCTTTGAAATTTCCTCCGCCCATGCATCTACGACCTCATGGGGTACGGTGAAAGGACCACATAGCGCGTTGAAATAGGCGGAAGCCTGATCAGGGGGAAAGGCGTTGAGATATCCTTGGTTCGCCACCCTTGTGTTTCCACCTTCCTCCCCTTTGGGCGCTTTTTCCAGCATCAATACACTGGCGCCCGCGTCCTGAGCGGTGATGGCCGCGGCAGCACCGGCGGCCCCGAAACCAATAACTACCACGTCGGCTTGCTTATCCCATTTGTCTGGCAGGTTTCCGTTAATCGGCATGCATTTCCTCTGGATGTTTTTGGTGGACTCCAACTCCCTACTTTGCATCTACACACGTATTATATTAGCATTTGTAACCGAAGCGATCTCGATTGATTTAAGTACGCTCCCTTCCGGTCACCTCTCGCATCAAAGCCATCTTACCGCTGCTGAACGGTCCAATCCGATGTGTCCACTGCGGGCTTCTCATGTGGTCGTAGACCTTCAACTACGAAAGGACCTATTACCGGGAGCAATATGCTTCGCCGCGTACCGGCTAGTGCATCAATCTTTCCGGCACCACGCTCTGCCACATCCCCAACGAGCAGATCGACCGCATCGTAGGCGTTATGATCTTGACCGACGCCTGGATCGACAAGGTGCTGGTCTCCTACCCGACCGACGGCAACAGCTACGAAACCTATGCCATTGCAGGGGAACGAAGCGCCGGTGACTGCTGGATACAGGGAACCGCGGCTCGACAGAGCACCGTGGGAAATCGTCTGGAAATAATGGCTTTCGACGTCACCGATGAATCCGAGAGCCCGCGGATGATTCTCGTAGATGAATATAATCGGTTCGTATAATACCTATACGGTGCTGAATCCTGCAATAGGTCCAACAACAAACTGAGCGATATCCACCGTCATCTCCGGGTCACTCCACTCCCGATAACTTTATCTGGGAGAAGGAAGAGGAGACACGCCGGAGGGTGAGGGTAGAAGAATTTCAAGAAGAAATTCTCGACGAGATCAACGCGGGACTTCTGGGTGGAAGTTTAACCCATCAGGGGAAAGGTGCAGGGGTGGGAAGTAGCACGGGCGTATCCGGTTCGACAAGCTGGTGCTCTCTCAGTCTGAGGGTGCACACCTGGGAGAGTTGGTCAATCTGAGCATCACACGGGCTAGTCCTATGTCGTTACCAGGTGGACTGACTTACTAACAAGGTCAACTGTATCCCTGAAAGAACAACTGATGGCTAACCGAACCAGTCAGTCTACACTGTGCACCAGGCCTGCGAGGCGGTTAGAATGTTCTGAGCCCCTAATTCAGGAGAAACGACATGCGCGGAGTGACATTTCCGGGAAACAGGCAGGCTGAGATACGGGAGTTTCCGGACCCCCACGCCGGTCCGGGAGAGGCGGTCCTAAAGGTACGGGCCTCTGGTCTTTGCGGCACCGACCTCCACCGTTACCGCGCCGAGACCCCAACAGAAATGATTACCGGCCACGAGCCTTGTGGAGTGATCGAGGAGCTAGGGCCGGGTGCTGCGCCAGGGATCAAGGTGGGTGACCGGGTCATCTGCCATCATTATGCCGGCTGTGGAGTGTGCGAGATTTGCGCCATGGGCTACGAGCAACTCTGCCCTCAGGGGCGAATTACCTACGGTGGTGGCACAGGCCACGGGGCCAACGCCGATTACATCTTGGTGCCGTCGCGGACCCTAGTCCTCCTTGACGACGAATTGTCCTTCGCGGAGGGCGCGGCCATATCCTGCGGCACCGGCACTGCCTGGAACGGCCTGAAGAAGATGGATATCTCAGGGCGGGACGTCGTGGCAGTGTTCGGCCAGGGCCCTGTTGGTCTGAGCGGCACATTGTCTGCCAAAGCTATGGGCGCCAGCGTCATCGCCGTGGACGTCGTGCCGGAACGGTTGGACCTGGCCAAGGAGTTGGGCGCTGACCACGTGATCAATAGCTCGGAAGTAGACCCGGTGGAGACCATCCTTGAACTTACCGGCGGACTGGGAGCCACCGCCTCCCAGGAGACCTCGGGCAATCCCACCGCCCGTCAGCAGGTACTGCAGTGCTTGCGCCCCTTCGGACGCTGTTGCTATGTGGGTATTGGTGGGCCAGCGGAGATTGACTTCAACCGGGACGTGATTTTCAAGGTGGCCACCATCTTCGGTTCGTGGACCTTCAGCAAATCGGAGTTGATCGAGATAGAGCGCTTCTTCGTTGATACCAAGGCCCCACTGAACAAGCTCATCACTCACCGCTACACCCTGGACCAAGCGGTGCAGGCCTTCCGGGACTTCGACGGCGCGAGAACGGGGAAGTGTGTGCTTGTGATGGAGTAAGGGAATAGACTACAAAAGGCTTAGATGAAGGCGTCGCGATCAGCTTGTGATATGGCTGCCTGTCTGGCGGTGTAACTAATGTTGGCTAGGAAACAATTGGTGATGTAGCCGGTGGCAAGGCCTGAATCGAAGAGTGTAAAGTTACCGTCTGGAAGCGTCCCATAATGGGAGGAGGAGTAATATGGCACAGGAAATCACGATTGCGAAGTTCAAGGACGTAGCCGATGGCTTGCAGGCTGGTCAGTTTTCGATTGGCGAACGCGAAAACGTGAGCGGTCTTAGTGGGCTAGACCCCATCTACAAGGAGCTCCTCGACCGGCCGATCGTTATCACGCTCGGTCTGATCGGGCCGGACGGTCGGGTAGGCTTGACGCCGATGTGGTTCGACTACGAGGGCGATCATATCCTGGTCAACACGGCCGCCCACCGGCGCAAGTGCGGTTGGATCAGGAATAACCCTCAACTCACTGTCCTCATCGTCAACCCGGACAACCCCTATCACTGGGTGCAAATCAAATGCACGGTCGAGCGGGAGGAATTGGAAGACGGTCCCAATGGCGAGCGGGTTACCCGGCAGCTGGACAAGATCTGGCAGAGATATACTGGTAACGAACCACCCTACGGACTACGCGACCCAAGCATTGACGAGGAGAGAGTACTCTTCGTCTGCCGGATTGACCGGATTGCGACCTTCGGCAAGCCTTGAACCACCGATTGTACCTGCCCGGTGGCTCTTGGTTGCCGGTGTGTTTCATACTAGGCACTCCGCCGGGAGCGCTTACCAACCATGGAGAACTGGCATTAGATGGACGGGTTGGTGTATTTCCGCCCTGTGAATCGGCCCGCTTCTCCTTATGGAACGTGCGGTTTAACTCACCCGAGGCCATGGCCAGTGGTCTCGACACTTCCAATAATGACATCAGATCAGTAGAGATTCGTTCAATCAGGCGGCAAATTATGTTTGTGTCCAGCCGCTGATCGTTAGGACTTTAGAGCTCCTTGCTCGGTAAAGATGCGGGCCAGTTCCGCTATCCCGTCTTTAATGGTATCGGGAGATGGGTGCCCGAAGCAGAGGCGGATTTTGTTGGCGCCTTGGCCGTTGGGGGAGAACTGGGTTCCGTTGTAGTACCCGACGCCCTCACTGGCGGCCTGCTCCTGAATTGCGGCTACGTCCACGCCCTCCGGCATCTCCAGCCAGATGTACAGCCCGCCCTCCGGCACGCTCCACTTTGCCGAATCGCCGAAATTTTCACCTAAGGCCGACAGCATGGCATCCCGTTTGATGCGTAGAGTTTCGTTCTGGTCCCCGATATGGGAGTACATATCCTTTCTCAAGTATTCTTCGATGGCCAAGGCCGCGAACTGGTTGACCCCGCTGGGTGATTTGAAGCTCATCGCTCGCTGCATCACCTGTTCCGGAGCCACCAAGTACCCCATGCGCATCCCCGGCGCGACAATCTTGGAAAAAGATCCGGTGTACAAGATTCCGTCACCACCGGCCAAAGCGTGAAATGAGGTTACATCTTCGCCTTCGAACCGAAGGTCTACGTAGCAGTCGTCCTCAAAGATGGGTAAGCCGTGCTTTTGGGTAACCTCCAGGATCTGCTGCCTCCGCTCCAGCGGAACAGTGAATCCCACCGGATTTTGGAAGGCCGGGATGGTGTAGAGGAACTTTACTGTTTTCCCTTCCCCTGTTAGCCTGGTCAGGGTGGCTTCCAATTCCTCGGGAATTATTCCCCCGTCGTCGCACTTGACTCCCACAACATCCGCTCCGTAGCGGCGCATCTGGCGCAGTGTACCCAGGTACACGAACTCCTCGGTCAGGAGAACATCACCAGGGTTGGTCATTGCCTGAATCAACATCCCTATGGCTTCGCCCGATCCGGATGTTAGCAACACTTCGCTGGAGGTGATGTGAATGTCCCGGTCCCTGCCCAGCTTATCGGCCACAAATTCTCGGAGGGCGGGCATGCCGGCCGGGTCGGGATAGTAGGCTAGCTCATCCCCTTCCCGGACCAAGGCGTCCCTCAACGAGTCAACCAGATCGTCCAATGGCAGAGTTTCCGGAGCAGGGTAAGCCACGGCGAAGTCGTACTTTGCCCTGCGATTCGGGGTTCTGGCAGTAACCGGAACGTTCTCGGCGAAGAAACCTTCGTAGTTGAAGGGTTGGGATGTGGACAAGGTGGGTACCTCCTGACTGTTGTGGGCGATGGGTTTCTTGGGTGACGATTTGAAGGCCTCTAATAAAGACCCTCGTCCGAGAAGAAAGGCAGGTCGTCGTCGCTATTTGTTTGGTCCATCATGCGGCTGGTGTTGAGCAAGGACGCTCTGAACCATAGGACCAATATCGCGCGATTTATCATTTCTTTGGGAAGGCGGACTCTTCGGCCATGTTTCTTGGATAACCATGCGGTATATCCGGTGGCGAAGAATTCCTCCAAATACCGGGTTGGCTCGGCTTCCGAAGCCGACTCTTTCAGTATCTCTATCGGAGCATCGGAGCATAGAATCTCCGGATGATTCGCAGCTAACTGAAGATACTCTTCCTCCAACAATGGATCCATAACTCGCCTTGCTCAAAAATTAATAACGTGGCTGAACGGAGGACCGCCCAACCACGTTTGTTACTACTCTGGTTTACCCCGATGTCCGTGGGTCAGAGATTCAGCTGCGGCACCATATAGGTTGCCTGCTTGTCGTAGATCTGGAACCGGCTGCGCTGGGTATCAGCAACGATCAAGCGGCCGTTTTTGTCGTCGTACACAACTGCCGTCGGCTGAGCGAAGCGCCACTCCGGCTCGGTGCTGTTAACTTCCCGTCGGCGCTTGCCGTAGTCGGCGTTGGCGTCAACGGTCATCTGAGCCCATAGGGCCAGTTGCTGGGCGTCTCCGGTGAGGCTGGTCAGGAAGCGGCCATCTTTCTCGAAGATGTGTACCCGGCCCTGCTCCCAACCGTTTTCGCTCCAGTCGCAAACATAGACATCACCCTCGGGGTCTACCGCCACGCTGTTTGGGTAGCTAAGCTGGCCCCTCTTGGTGCCGTGGCTGCCGAACTGGGCGACGAAGTTGCCGCCATCGGTGAATTTCTGCACTCGATGGTTCTTGAAGTCGGCAACATAGATGAAGCCTTCATTGTCCACGGTGATGCCCCAAGGAGAGTCCAACTCGCCCTCGGCGCTCCCTTGCTTGCCCCAGGTGCTCAATAGCTCCCCTTCGGGCGTGAACTTCTTAACTGTGTGGCTACGGCCGTCGGTGACCAAGAGATTGCCTTCTTTGTCTATGGCGATGCCTGAGGTACCGTTGGGTCCGGACTCGTCGCTGCCGACGGTGCTCCAGTCCATCTGGTAGGTGCCGTCACTGGCGAAAACCGTGACCCGATTCAGCCACTCATCGACGACATAAAGGTTGTTTTGGGAGTCAACGGCGACTCCTGATCCCCAGATGAATTCGCCATTGCCGTTGCCGTACTTGCTGAATTCACCGATGAACTCTTCTTCTCCGGCGTTGGCCCCAAGCTTGATCTGGCTAACCCGGGCACCGTATCCGGTGCGATTCCAAGCAACGTTGCTGATGCCTTCGCTGCCCCGGTTCACCACGTAAACGGTTTCGTCCTTGCCGATCGCTGCTGCGACGGGGTTGGAGAAGCCCATGCCGGTCTGTGATCCCCGGCCCACGCTGTGGCTGTAGTCGTAAGTGCGACCCGCCACCGTTTCTGTAAGCATCTGAATTCCTCCGTTGGTGTATCTGAGAAAATCCCTCTGAATCCCCTTTTACGAAACGGGGGACTTTGTAGGGACTGTTTTTCTAAATTACGGGTTTCTTGGCTCTGGGTTTAGCCCAGGAAGGGTAGCTTTTCGAAGGAGCCTTCGACTATCGGTTTGGCGTCCAGGCCCATCCAGTCTTCCAAGAGGACCGAGTAGATGCTCCGGAAGTCGTGGTTGGGTACTACGTCGCCCTGCTCCAACTGGTTGGCTTCCAGGGACGGGAATTCGCTGTATTGTCCGCCTTTGACTGCGTCGCCAATGACGAAGGCCGCGCCGCCAGCGCCGTGGTCGGTGCCGGAGCCGTTGTCGTGTACCCGGCGTCCGAACTCGGTGAACATGAGCATGACCACGTTATCAGCGGCGTCGTGCTCTTTAAGGTCGTCGAAGAAGCACTCAACGGCTTCTGATACGTCTTTCCACAGCTTGTCGTGCATCCCGATCTGGTTGGAGTGGCTGTCGAAACTGCCGTGGTCGCAGTACAGGACCCGAGTCCCGAAGCCAGCCTGGTGAATCTGGGATATTCCCTTCAGCTTGGCGGCGATGCTCGTGTCCGGGTACTCAATGGTGGAAGAGTACATCTTGGGGGCTTCCTTCAGGATGTCGGCGCCCTCAAGAGTGTCCAATCCGGTTTGGCCCATGTAGTCCATGACTGCGCTGGAGCCCATTACCGGGGAGTACAACCGCTCGAAGCGGCTTAGAATCTTGGTCCGCTGCGCCTGCTCGGTGATACCGGGAAGCAGGCCATAGGAGTCAAGATCGTCCACGCAGGCGACGGGAACGCCAGGCATGACCAAGGCGCGGAACAGGGCTGCGCCGAAGCTGACGGTGGTCAATACGTTTTCTTTATTGGGGTCGATGTCTTTGGTGGCTCGTCCCAGCCAACCCTCAGTGCCCAACTTGTCGGGCTCGCAAGTGTGCCAGATGTCCATGGACCGGAAGTGGGACCTAGGCGAATCGGGGTAGCCGACACCGTGGATGACGGCAACTTGTCCCTTGTCGTATAGGTTCTTTATCGGCGCCATCTCGGGATGGAATGCCGCTTTGTCGTCCAACTGCAGTTCTTTCCCTTCAGGAACGTTCACCACAGGGCGGTTGTCCCGGTACAGCGGGTTGGAGTAAGGGATTACCGTGTTCAGGTAATCGTTCCCTCCGGTCAACTGGAGGACTACCAGGACCGGGTCTTTCTTCGAGGCGGTCATATCTTTTCTCCTGGTTGTTAATCGTGCTTCCGGATGGGGTTAGCGCGAGGCCTCACCCCCCATCCTAGCCTTCCCCCACAAGGGGGGAAGGGACTTGTTTCCCGATTGCATCGGGATTAGCGAGGGGTGTGTCCAGTTCGCTAAATTTCTGTTTGGTTCTGATTAAGCGTATTGGAACTCTCTCAACGAAACGATGAGCTGGAGTAGTTCCCCTACTCTTTCACTGGAGGCCCGTTGAGCTTCCGCGTTATCCCACTTGAACTCGCCGCGTTCGGTGGCGAATTCAACCAGTTCCGTGCGGCTCTCCGGCGATACTTCCAGGGGTCCTAGGAGGTCCAGGCAGCCGTCCACCATCTGCTCCGGTGTATGGGCGTTCTGGGCCTGGAGCCGGGATACCATGGACTGGACGCCAGGGTTGCTGGTGTCGCCAACCAGTTCGGCGGCGAAGTTGACCCGGCGCATCAATGATCCGCTGTTGATCCACTCTGCTCCGGTGTGCCAGCCCTCAACGCTGGGCGGGTTGAGCAGGTCTTGGCCCATGTAGTTGGGCTGACGGGACAGGTCGCCGATGCCGGGGGCGGGGAACTGGGTGCTTCCGCCGACTAGCCGCAACGTTCCTACCACAACTTCAGTGGGGCTCTTCAGCCGGGCGAACCGGGCTTCTTTGAAGAAGTCGGAGTTGAACATGACCCGTAGCACCGACCGGATGTCGTATCCGGACTCGATGAATGTGTCGACCATCAGTTCGATAGCGGCCTCGTCTCGGGGAGGCGTGACGCCCCACGCCGGTACTTGAGCCTCGTCGGCGACGAAGAAGCTGTATAGATGCCGGCAGATGAACTCGGCAGTGGCCGGTTGCTGGCAGATGATGTCGATGATGTCTCCGCCGTCGAAGTTACCGGTTTCGCCCAGGAAGGTCTTCTCGCCGTCGTCGTGGTCCTCTTCACGGAACTCGAAGAACCAGTCGAACCGGCCGATGGGCCCGCGGGGAAGCTTGGGCTTGATTGTCCAACCGGTGAAGGCGCGGGAGCATTCCCGAACGTCGACCTCGGTGTAGTTTCCTACGCCCATGCTGAACAGTTCGAGAAGTTCGCGGCCCCAGTTTTCATTTACTGCGGTGGCGTGGTTGTCGCAGTTGTCCAGCCAGTAAATCATCGCCGGGTCTTTGGCCATTTCCAGAAGCAGGTCCCGGTAGTTGCTCAGACCGTACTTGCGGAACTTAACAATCATGTCCATGACGTCGTCATAGTGATCCACTTTGGAGACGCCGGTGGCGAAGACTTGGTGCCAGAACAGGGCCATCTTCTCTTCAAGAGGCCGCTTGGTGTTAAGCAGGTCGCGCATCCATTCGGCGGCGCCCATGCCAGGCAGAGTCCCCGGACGCCAGGTCCAAGGGTGGTAACGCATCATCTCGATGCGGTCGGTGGCCTCTTGGGCTTCGGGGTTGAGCAGTTCTTCGACCGTGGCTTCGTAGCCTTTGGCCGCACGGGTTTCCAATTCGTCTCGAGTCGCGCCGAAACCGGCCCGGCGCATCAGGTGTGCCATCAGGGCTATATCTTTATCACCCATTGTTCTAGGCTCCTTCAAAAGATGGTATTTTGGATTTAGACAATCGCCCCATCATATGAGGCAGAATCTCCCCAAATAGTAGCTACCAGCCCTATTGTTGTCAACCGGTGCGGGACTGTTTGCGGTGTTTGCGAGGAGGGGCGTTTTTGACCCGGTGACGGCGCGACGATACACTTCCATAGCTAGACCGAAAGTCACTGATCCGACGGGGCCTCATCTTGTTGAATCTATGCACGATTTAGAAACCCTCTCACTGGTGTTCCACCGCTTTGCCGAGTTGGAATGTCCGGGTATGTCGGCCCTTTACGAAAGCCTTTGTCACGGCATCGCTGAAGATAGCGATGTACTAGCCATCGCCGCCAACGCCCGGCCGGGACAACCGGTACCCAACCTGTTCATGGCTGCCGTCCACTGGCTGTTGATGAGGGGTGGCGAACACCCGGTGTCAGCCTACTATCCTGATTTGACTCCGGGGCCAGTTGAACCGGGAGACCCTTATCCGTCCTTCCGGTCTTTTTGCCTGGATCAGCGAGAGGAGATTACCGCCCTCATCAGTGTTCGGTTGGTGCAGACCAACGTGGTGCGGCGTTGCGCGGTGCTGTTGCCCGCATTCGCTGAGGCTATTGGGGAAGCGAGGGAAAGGCCTCTGTCTCTGGTGGCGATCGGAGCCAGCGCCGGATTGAACCTGTTTTGGGACCGTTACGCCTATTCCTATAGCGATGGCCGGCGGTGGGGCGACGGTGGGTCCTCGGTACAACTGTCGTCCGTGGTTCGGGGCGAAGGACGGCCTCCGCTCCCAACATCGATTCCTGATGTTGGTTTTAGACTTGGACTGGACCTTAACCCGGTGGATATCAGAGACCCGGATGCCGTGGCTTGGCTTAAGGCTTTGGTCTGGCCGGAGCGGCGCGAGGAAGCCCTGATTCTGGACAATGCCATCGAATTGGCCCAGGATAACCCGCCCCATCTATTGACCGGCGATGCTCTGGAGTTGCTGTCCGAGGTTCTGCGGGGAATCCCGCCCGATTCTACGTTATGCCTGTACCACTCTCACATGTTGAACCAGCTATCTCCGCAGGCCCGAGGCCGGTTCGAAGAGATTATCGACCAGCACGGAGCGGTGCGGGACCTTAACCTAATCTCATTGGAAGGTAGGGCCGGAGGACATCACTCCGCCATCGAATTGACCCAATACCAAAGTGGCAGCAAGACGACTCGCCACTTAGCGGACTGCGACAGCCACGGCAATTGGATACAGTGGCTCGAAAGCGGTAGTCTGTGAGAATCTGCTTATATTACAACCTGCGATGAAGTGCTAATATCTCCCGCAGAAATCTATCCGGCCCAAATGGGCGTAAGGTTGGGACAGCGCTAAGCCGCTAGGCCCACTGACTGAGGATGTCTATGTACCGTTATATTCCTTATATAACTGCTTCCAAGCGGACAGCAATGATTCTGATGCTAACTGTCCTGTCTCTCGCCTTAGCGTCCTGTTCCACTGAAGATTCCCATTCGCCGGCGGCGGCGCGACAGTTTCGACAGGTGTTACGCGCAACGACTGCCCCTTTGACGCCGATTGCCACCCCTGACATCAGCGCAACGATAAGCGCGGCCTTTGCCGCCGCTCAGCCGCTTAAAAGCAAAGCCTCGGTCATTCCAGACGATGTAAACTATTCCGTCATCCATTCAAAAGTAGTTTCGGGCATCAGGAAAACCATCGATGTTCGCTTGAACAAGAAGGTATCCGAATCTACACTCCGGGCGATTGCCTTGGAGTTGAAGTCCGGTGATTCGCGCCCCTATGACCGTACCTTCATCGTTTATTACTTGCCGGAGATGCCGGTAGGCGCAGGCGGATGGGCTACTACCCATTTTGACCCGGGCCTTGATGTGCGCATCCTTGGCCTCACCCCAGAGGAAGCATCAGCAGGCGTTGACAGCCTCCTGCCCTCCACCCGCGAAGACATCGGTAGATGGTCGGACGATCGTAACGGCACTCAGATCGTGATGTACCGAGACCGTGGCAGGCCGTACTTAGAACAGTTTTTCAACGATGGGAGTGTCTTGAAGGAAGAACTGGTGGAAAGCCTAACGCCACTAGGTCGACGGTTCGAATCCAAAGTTGGGTCCAGCTTGGGTGACCACTGGGTCATCGACGCTGGCGGTCAACTCCAGATCCGAGACAACGTTGGCCTGGTCTATACGGCGAACACAATCAACTGAACGGGGCCTGCCGCGGGGCGACGCGCGATTCGGCCTTCAGCCAAAATGCCGGTGGGAGCCTGGCCTAAAGTCACCACTCTTCCCCCGTGGGCCCGCAGCTCCGATCAGGGAACCGGGCGGGCAGGGCAACTGCCTATCCCCGCAACAAGTCTGCCATACGGCGCACGTCCGGCAATTGTTCCAGTTCGCTCAAGCCGGTGATCAACTCTTGGGTTTCGTCGGCAGGCAGGGCGGTTGAGGTGCAATCACGGAACTTCTCAATGATTTCTTCCATGGTCACTCCACGTAAAGCGCCCTCGTCGATCCGGTCGACTCTCTCGGTTAGTACCGTCCCGTCTTTCAGATGTACCGATACCTCGTTGTAGGCTTCGACCCAGCTTGGCTGCCCCTGGTAACCGGCGGCGCGGTGCATGTTGACCTTGGGAATCAGGGCTTGGGCTTCGGCTCTCAGTACCTGTTCGTCGGTGAACGCGCTCATGCCCACTTGTCCGTCCAACATCGCTGCGGCCAGGCAGTATTGCATGCTGAACTTGCCTTCCAATGCCGATAGGGGCCGGTCGTGGATCAGGGAGCGGGGAGGGTCGAAGTCCACCTCCACGTCAATCTTTTCGATGTCAGAGGCGTTTAACGGAGACCGTTCTAAGATGCGGGTGGTGGCGTCCAGTGCCAGGTGGGCGCTGCCGCAACATGGGTACTTTTTAATCTCGATGCCCGACTCCACCAGGTAGCAGGTCTTGCCCAGGTTCTCTAATATCTGGTCCGTGTGGTATTCCTCTCCGCCGGAGAAGGCGTGCATGAAGCCGAACCGTCCCTCGATGGCGTCCAGACTGGCGGTGAATCCGGCGGCGACCAGTTGGGCGGAGGTGACCCCAGTGCGGCAGGCGGCCCCGGCGTGGAAGGGCTTGGTCATGGTGCCGAAGTTCTGCCGGAGACCGGCGGCTTGGGACGCAGCCAGGGATATGGCCATGGCGGTCTGCTCCCGGTCGAGCTTCAATAGACGGGATGCGGCAACCGCTGCGCCTAAAGCGCCCACCGGCCCCGTGGGATGCCAGCCTAATTCGTCGTAATACGCCGGGCTCATGGCGTCGCCGATGCTGCACGCCACTTCGAATCCCAGCATGTAGGCCATCAGCATTTCCCGCCCGGTGGCTCCCTCCGATTCGGCCAAAGCCAAAGCGGGGGGCATGAGCACGGCAGTGGGATGGCCTTTCAGGGCACGGGTGATGTCGTCGTAGTCCAGGGCGTGGGACATGGCCCCGTTTATCTGGGCTGCGTCGGCCGGGGAGGCCTTGAAGCCCCGGCCAATCACGCTGGCCGACTGGCCTCCGCCGTTGGCAAGGACGAATTCCGATAGGATGTCCGCCAATGACTCTTGGCTACCGGCCAAGGCGCAACCCAGACAGTCCATGATTGCGCCCTTGGCGGCGTGGACGGCATCGGGCGGGAAATCCTCCAATTGGGTCGATACTACGTAGTCGGCAATCTTGCGGGTGATGACCATCAGAGCTCTCCTGCCATACAGACTCTTGTCCTTCCTATACCATAGTATATTAGCAAGTTATCCACGAGACCGGGAAAATCGTGGATGACCCTGGGTAGCTGGATCCGCTTCAGTGGATAGTTAGCTTGAGATCGTGCCCGATTGTTCGACAACTAGTGCTGAGCCATGGGCAAATCGTGTGAATTGGTTGATAAGTCCGGCCGAGATTCCGGCTGACGCCGGTCAATAACAATTCTCGGAGAGACTCTCGACGTAAAAGGTTATATACTGACGCTGCCGTCGGCTGTCACGCTTTAGTGATTCATGTCCCCCGTATTTCTTCCGGCAAGAGGTACGCGCTAGGTGTTTCCCTCAATGTCGGCCTGCTTCGTGAGTTCGGACTCCTCAATGCATTATGGCGGGCAAGGATATTGGTTATAAGGTTGGTGGGCTCTATATACGCGGCTCAGATAAATAGCGGTGGTTGAAGTAAATCTCCAGGCTCTATGGGGCCGCCGCAAACAGGTCTTCTACGGTTGGTGGATCGTCGCAGTTAGTGTGGTCATCGACGCGATGAAGCACGGTACGTTCAACCGCGGCTTCACTCTGTACGTCACTCCGTTGCGGAAAGAGTTGGGCGTTGGAGTGGCGGCAATCTCACTGGCCGACATGCTGGGACGTGGTGTTGCGGGTCTTCTGGGTCCGTTTGCCGGATATGCAGTCGACCACGTGGGCGCTCGGGCCATGCTGATATTTGGCGGTGTTGCGTCCGGTGTGGGCTTCATCCTGCTGACGTTAACCAAAAGCTACTGGTATTTCCTGTTGGTCTTCGTGGGGTTGCTCTCTCTGGGCTTCCGCTCTGGTTACAATAACGCCACCGTCCCCGCTTTGAATCAATGGTTCCGGCGTAGGAGAAGCCTGGCCATGTCCACGGCTTCCACCGGCACCGGTCTGGGCGGCTTTCTGGTGACGCCTTTGATGGGGTTGCTGGTTCTGACGGTAGGCTGGCGCACTGCCGCCATGGTCTCGGGCATCGGCATCATGGCTATCGTCGTGCCTCTTGCGTTAGTGGTTCGGCGCACTCCTGAAAGCATGGGCCTGTTGCCAGATGGTGATCCTCCCCCAGAGTCGAGGGTCGCGGCTCAAGGGAATCCTATGCCGGCAGCGGCGGTTGGAACTGAAACTCGTGCCGCCAGCCCATACAGGCAGGTGTACACGGACGCTGACTTTACCGCCAAAGAAGCATTGTCCACCATCTCTTTTTGGCTTGTGGTATTGGCTGTGGGGCTGCGCAACACCGTTCACTCGGGAATGTCGTTCCTTCTAGCGCCGGTGATGGTTTGGTTCCTAGTTGGGAGTGGCCGGGGAGATGATGCGGGAGCTGCCATCGCCACCGTATTCATCGGCGGACTCTCCCTGGCCACCATGATATTCAACCCGATAGTGGGATGGATGGGAGACAAGTGGTCAAAGGAGAAGATTAGCTCTATATCGATGGGTACTGGCGTGGTGGCTCTGTTATCCATATTGAACCAGAGTGGGCAACTCTGGCAGATGGGAGCGTTCGTCATTCTGTTGGCTTTTTCGGAGAGCTCAAATCCGTTGGCTTGGTCACTTATGGGGGAATATTTTGGACGAAGAAGCTATGCGACACTTCGAGGATGGCAGCACCTTCCGGACCAGCTGATGTCCATGAGCACGCCGGTGTGGATGGGGTTAATCTTCGACCGCACTGACTCGGGCTATTTTTGGGCGCTGCTTCCTTTGGCGGGCATCTACGCCCTGGCGGCCGCCTGTTACCTAATCATTCCCCGTCCCAAACCGCCCTCTCGCCTTCGCCGCCGGTGATGATGAACTACGGCTAGCCCTACTACCCCACCTGTTCGATGGCCTGGGCAAAACCCTTCATGGCCCCCTCCAGCACCCAGTCTTCCATGCAGTAGGATATTCGGAAGTAACCCGGCGTGCCGAATCCCCGGCCTGGCACCGTCAGCACCAAGTGCTCTTGCAATGCGTCGACGAATGCGGCGTCGTCCTCCAAGGGCGACTTGGGGAACAGGTAGAAGGCACCCTGGGGATTGACCACTGAGTAACCCATCTCCGTAAGTCCGGCGTACAGGAAGTCCCGCTTCCGCTGGTACTCGGCTATGTCCACACTAATCCCCTGAAGCGCCCGGACTACGTGCTGCATCAGGGCCGGGGCGTTCACGAATCCCAGGGTACGGTTGCAGAAGGTTAGCCCGTTGGCCAGTTCGTCTTTGTGTGGGTACGCTGGGTTGACGGCCATATAGCCGATTCGCTCGCCGGGCAGGGCTAGGTCCTTAGCGTGGGAGTTGACCACGATGGTGTTTTCGTAGTGGGGGAATACCTGGGGGTAGCTCAAACCGTCGTAGATCAGACGGCGGTAAGGTTCGTCGCTGATGATGAATATCTCCGAGCCGTGTTCCCGCTGCTTTCGGATCAGCAGGTCGCCCAGGGTCTGCAGGCATTCGGCGGAGTAGATGACCCCCGAGGGGTTGTTGGGCGAGTTGATAATCATCGCCCTAGTCTTGGGGGTGATTGCCGCTTCGATGGCGGCCATATCCGGTTGGAAATTCGCGTCGGTGGCCACGACCACCGGAACGCCGGAGTGATTGTCCACGTAGTAGCCGTACTCGACGAAGTAGGGTGAGAGGAGAATGACCTCCTCTCCAGGGTTCAGGATGGTCTTCAGCACCACGTTGATCGCCGCCGCCGCTCCGCAGGTCATGATGATGTCTCCGGCGGAGAAGGGGATGCCAGTCTCGGTTTTCAGACCGTCGGCCACCGCCTGACGGGTTTCCGGGTAGCCGTTGTTGGGCATGTAGCGGTGCATGCCCTTGATGGGGTTCTCGGCCAGGCGGCGCAACTCTTGCCGGAACTCCTCCGGCGGCTCCACCACCGGGTTACCCAACGACAGGTCGAACACGTTCTCATCGCCGTGCTGGGCCTTCAAGGTAATCCCGGCCTCAAACATCCGGCGGATCCAACCGCCCTGCTCCATGAATCCCCGTACTTTGTCAGAAACCGGCATGGGTACACTCCCTAGATCTGGATTAGTTCTAACTCCGCCTCCACCATCCCAAACCCCATCCCCTTACCGAACTGGTATGCCAGGCTGTACTGCGCCATGGCCATGTCCACGTCCTCGCCCATTACCTCGGCCATGGAGGTTACAGGACGGTCAGAAATGCCGCAGGGAACGATGTGACTGTAGTAGGAAAGGTCGGTGGTGACGTTGATGGCGAAGCCGTGATAGGCGATGCCTCGGCTAATCTTAACTCCGATGGCGGCAATCTTTGCGCCGTTCACCCAGACGCCCGTGATTCCGTCGATGGTTTCAGCGGTTATCTTAAAGTCCGCCAGCGAATCGATGATGATTCGCTCCAGCGTCCGAACGTACTTGACCGGCCCGCCCCACTCCCGCAGATCTATTACCGGATACGCCACCAGTTGGCCTGGGCCATGAAAGGTAACCTGCCCGCCTCGGTCCACCTCGTGCACTCCGATCCCCATTTGGCGCAATTCTCCGTCGCTCAAGAGGATATCATCGGGTTTGCTCAGGCGGCCTTTAGTGTAGACGGGGGGGTGCTCCAGTAGGAGCAGGGTGTTGGGCTGTGTACAGTCGTGGACCTTGGTTGCCAGGTCTACCTGGAGATCCCAGGCATGTTGGTATTCCACGGCACCCAACCGGACTATCTGACATGGGTTGTTGGCAGGCACGGGAAGCGGGTTAGTAGATAGGGGTGTCAGGTCCCATGGACTCCAGGCGGGACTTGATCCCCTGCAAGAATGCGCCCGATTCCGCCCCGTCGTTGATGCGGTGGTCGAAGGCCATGCAGATATTCATCATGGACCGGATGGCGATGGCATCGTCTCGCACCACTGCCCGTTTCTGGATGGCCTCGGTGGTTACGATCGCCGCTTGGGGATGGTTGATGATGGGATAGGAGATGGTGGAACCCAACGCCCCGGTGTTGTTCAGGGTGAAGGTGCCGCCCTGCACGTCTTCGATGGTGAGCTTGTTCTGCCGGGCTCTCTGGGTTAGGTCCCGAAGCGCTTTCGCCAGTCCGGCGATGCTCAACTGGTCGGCATCATGAATCACCGGTACGACCAGGCCATGGGGAGCCGCGACCGCGATTCCAACGTTGATGCGGCGCTTAAGGATAATTTTGTCGCCGCCCCAACTTGCGTTGAGGGTAGGATATTTCTTCAATGCTTCCGCCACCGCCTTGATGGCGAAGGGCAGATAGGTGAGGTCCACTCCCTCCCGCTGCTCGAAGGCGGCTCTCACCTGGGCGCGAAGGGCCACTAGACCGGTGACGTCTACTTCGACCGTGCTCCAGGCGTGGGGGATCTGACTGACGCTGCGGACCATGGCTTCGGCAATCATCCGGCGCACCGGCGTCAGTGGTACATGCTGCTCGTCAGGTCCAGCGTCCACAGGAGTGGGTTGCGCCTGCGGCGACGCTGCCGGGGTTGCTGCTTTGCCTTCGACTTGCCGCATCAGGTCGTCTCGGGTTATGCGGCCTCCCAGGCCCGTGCCACTGACCTGGGCCAGATCCACGCCGTGCTCTTTGGCTAGGCGGCGCACTGCCGGAGAGGGACGGCTGGGTCCGCCGGGAGCCTCGCCGGTGGCTGGGGCAGATGAAGGACGAGATACCGGCGCTGTTTCTTCGACCTGCTCGGTCCCTCGGGTTTCTTGTTCCGTCCCAACACCGCCGCCCGTGGGGCCTACCGGATTGATGTTCTTGACCAGATACCCCGTAGTGCCGGTGGGAACAGCTTGCTGAGTACTCGCTGGCGTTGCAGCTGGTCCCGCTGGGACTGCGATGGTGGGTACCGATACTGGCGTCGGCGCTGCGCCACTGGAGCCGTCAGCGGTTTCCAACTCGGCAATGGCCGCTCCCATGGGAACGGTTTCTCCTTCCTGGGCCAGAATCTTCAGGAGAGAGCCGTCGACCGGGGAGGGCACTTCCATGGTTACTTTGTCAGTAATCACCTCGACCAGAGGCTCGAACCGCGTCAGCTTATCGCCAGGCTGTTTCAGCCACTTGCCGATGGTGCCTTCGACCACCGATTCGCCTACATGAGGAAGCTCAAGAATCATCGCCAATCTCTCACCACCCGCCGCTAATACGCAGCCTGCTTACGCAGTGCCTGGGCTATCTTGTCCGTGTTGGGCATATATTCGTCTTCCAGAGTCTGGGCGAAGGGCATTGTGGGCACGTCCGGCCCGCATAGCCTGGTTACCGGCCCGTCCAGGTACTCGAAAGCTTCGTCGGCGACTAGGGCCGCAATCTCGGCACCTACCCCACCGGTGACGTTGTCTTCATGGACGATGAGCAGCTTGCCCGTCTTTTTGACCGAGTTAAGCACGGTTTCTTTGTCCAGCGGTCTTAGGGTACGGAGGTCCACTACCTCCACGTCTATGCCTTCCCCTGCCACCGCTTCCGCCGCTTCCAAGCAGTAGTGGAGCATCAGCCCGTAGGTGACTATCGTGATGTTCTCACCGGCCCGTTTGACTTCGGCTTGTCCGATGGGGAGGGTATATTCTTCCTCCGGCAATTCTCCCCGAACCAGGCGGTAGGTCTTTTTGTGCTCTAGAAATACGACGGGGCTATTGTCCCGTATGGCCGACTTGAGAAGTCCTTTTGCGTCGTAAGGAGTCGCCGGAGCGACAACCTTGAGTCCAGGCGTGTGGAAGAAGATGGTTTCCACGTTCTGCGAGTGAAACAGACCGCCTCTGATTCCCCCGCCGTATGGCACCCTGATTGTCATGGGTACGGGAAGGGCACCATTAGTGCCGTAGCAG
Organism: uncultured bacterium; assembly: GCA_963997925.1. Taxonomy (GTDB): domain Bacteria; phylum Chloroflexota; class Dehalococcoidia; order Lucifugimonadales; family UBA3495; genus UBA11650. Next base: position 18,150 of record CAXEOX010000015.1, on the reverse strand, counting down.
GCCCTGGCGGTCTCGCCGATGAGTTGGTTCATGGCGGGCCAAATGAAGTCGGAAAACTGGACCTCGGGAATCGGTCGCATACCCTGGAACGCCGCCCCAAGGGCTATTCCCATGATGGACGCTTCGGCCAGCGGGGTGTCGATAACCCGGGACTCGCCGAACTCATCGATGATATTCTGGGTCGCTAGGAAAACCCCGCCGCGCCGCCCCACGTCCTCACCCAAGATAAATACCTTGGAGTCCCGCTGCATCTCTTCCCGCAGGGCTTCCCTGACGGCTTCAATAACGTTCTTTACAGCCATAATCCCCCCTTACTCGCTATAAACCCGGCCCCACATCGTGGAGGCGTCCGGGGGATTGGCGGCATCAGCGGCGTCGGTGGCATCGTTGATGGCTTGGAGGGCCTCGGCTTTGATCGCCGCGGCCTTTTCCTCGGTTATTATGCCCATGGCCAAGAGGTCAGCGCCGAAAGTAGCCACTGGGTCGCGCTGGTGGATACCGTCCAATTCCTCTTGGGTACGGTAGCGAAGATGATCGTCATCGGTAGTGTGGGGCATCAGCCGCTCCACCTGCATCTCCAGCAGCACCGGTCCCTGAGTCCGGGCGTGGTTGATGGCTTCTCTTGTGGCCTCGTAACACCGGGCAAGGTCCATACCGTCCACGGTGAATCCCGGAAAGCCGTAGCCTTGAGCCCTGGATGCTATATCATCGGTCACCATCTGGAGGCGCTGCGGTGTCGAGATGGCGTAATGATTGTTCTCGCAGATAAATATAACCGGTAGCCGGTGGACGCCGGCGAAGTTCATCGCTTCGTGAGCTTCACCCTGGCTGGAGGCGCCGTCACCGAAGTAGGTCAGAACCACGGTGTCTTCACCCTGCATCTTGCAGGCTAGGGCGTAGCCAACCGCCTGGGTTAGGCCGGCCCCTACCACGTTGGATATCTGGATGATGTTGTGCTCTAGGTCTGCGCCTTGCAGGGGGAACTGGCGGGCGTTGCTGTACGGCTCACCCTCTTTACCCATGAACGATAGCATCACCTGAGTAGGGGTGAGGCCAGCAGCCATCTTCAGACCCAAGTCGCGGTAATACGGGAACATGAAGCAGCGGCCGTCCTTCTGAGCGGCCAGCAGACTGCCCAGTTGGGCGGCCTCGTGGCCCTGGCAAGAGGCGGCGATGGGTACTTTGCCCTGACGGTTCAATGCCCAGATGCGCTCGTCCAAGGTTCGGACCAGAATCATCTTGGTGTAGGAATCCACCAAGTCACCGGCGGTCAACCCTTCCGGCATGCCCTCCGGGGACTGGGCGATAGCAACTTCGGAGTCTTCAGTCTCGTTGAAGCGAGTAGGTTTCTTTCGGGGCATTAGCTTCCTCTTGGCCAGAGATGCGATGTTCGAGCTCACAAATCATAAGGGGGTCGTCCGGACGCCCCCTTTGATCCCCTTATTTGCTTTATTTGATGCTCGGGAGGGCCAACCGGATGAAATATCCATCGGAATAAGGTTATTCTGGTGGTCACCGATCCGTATGAAGTTCTTGTCACCTAGCCGGTCAGCCTAGATGCATCGTTGGGGTGCTAGAGACGTTGAATCGATTATATATGCCGGGGCTAGGCTCCGCAAATTAGGAGCCATGGGTCATGATCGGATTTCGACGCGCCAGATATGGAAGGGCCATCGGGCGTAGTCTGCGCCTGAAAATTGCCCACCAAATTGGTACGCTTCCGCATTGACATAATCTGTAAAGGTTGCTAATTTGCCTCTCGTGGGCGTGATGAAAGTGATGGGACCGGGTCACGGCGCATAGATCTCCTTGAAAGATTGCCGGACCCGCGTAGGACGTTCAACGCCTTTCCGATAGTTCCAGGCAGGTTTGCCAGACTCTGGATCTATCGTTTAAGGACCGTTAGTAGATCCACCAATCATCCAAGACCCAAGCCGGCGTTTCCTCCCACCCGGCCGGGAGGGACGCGAAATGGTTATCCATGTCGGCTACATCTGGGCCGGTCCAGCGCTACCATCTGGGTTTGTTGTGTGTCTGGCTAGACAACTGTGTGTGAAATTGGAGCATTTGGGCCATGAATGAACAATCGACCAGAGAGATCTGGAAAGCCGTACTAGGTGAGCTTCAACTACAGCTACCTAGACCTACTTTTGAAACATGGTTGAAGCAAACAGACGGGGTTTCCTACGACGAACATCAATTCATTGTGGAGGCGCCGACTCCCTTTGCCGTGGCCTGGCTGGAACGCCGCATGTACAACGCCATCCAGAAATCGGTGGAGAAGGTTACCGAGCGGCCTCTGGATGTTCTCTTTAGAGTCAAGCAGGGCCAGGAAACCCAGGATGCATCGGTGTCGTTGACCGGCCAGGCAACGGGACTAGAATCGGCTGAAGCCGGCCAGGAACGGCAGGACCGAAATGAAGCGCTGGTGAAGCCACCGGCACAACCGGCAACCGTTTTTAATCCCAAGTACACCTTCGACTCCTTCGTGGTCGGACCGTCTAACCAACTGGCCTACAGCGCCGCCAAAGCGGTAGCGGATGCTCCGGGGAAGAGCTATAACCCGCTATTCCTCTATTCCGGCGTGGGATTGGGTAAGACACACTTGCTCCACGCCATCGGCCACACTGCGTCATCTCACGGTTTGACGGTTCGGTACGTAACGTCCGAGCAGTTCACCAACGACTTCATAACGTCCATCGGCAACCGGACTACCGAGGCGTTCCGCCAGCGGTATCGCAGCGTAGAGGTGCTGTTGCTGGATGACGTGCAGTTCATGAGCGGGAAGGAGCAAACCCATGAGAGCTTCTTCCACACGTTCAATGACTTGCATAACTCGGGGCACCAAGTTGTCATAACGTCGGACCGGCCGCCCAAGGCCTTGGCCATGCTGCAAGACCGGCTTCGCTCCCGTTTCGAATGGGGATTGCTGGCCGACATCCAGCCTCCGGACCTGGAAACCCGCATGGCTATTCTCCTATCCAAGGCCAGGAACCTGGGAGTGCGGGTGGGTGAAAGCGTTATCGAGTTGATCGCCAAACGGGTACACAAGAACGTGCGGGAATTGGAAGGCTGCTTGAACCGTATGATTGCCCAAGCCGATTTGTTGAGTACGCCAATCACGGTCCAATCGGCGGCTCGTATCCTGGAGGAAATGACCGCCGATGCTGACCGGCACGCCATCGACCCGGAGCGCATCCTTGAGGCGGTGGCCGCCCACTTCAGGGTGGCTACCGACGCCTTGTTGGCGCGGGGGCGTACCCAGAAGATTGCTCAAGCCCGGCAGGTGGCGATGTATCTGCTGATTAACGAGTTGGAAATGACTCCGACTCAGGTAGGGCGGTTCCTGGGAGGCCGGGATCACGCCACGGTGATTCACGGCGCTGGGAAAATCAACGGCGAGATTAACGAGGACACAATCCTACGTCGGGACGTACTTTCCATCAAGGAATCAATCTTCGCCTAGCGGCCAGCGAATCTCACAAAATGCAGGCTCACCCACTCCCGTTCGTGGTGAGCCTGTCGAACCACCCGTCGGCGGAAGTGCCCTTCGACAAGCTCAGGGCAAACGGAAGGCACCAGCGGTGAGCCCAACTATTTGATTCTGATGGGTTGATAACTGCCGGAATTCGGTGGATAACTTTCCCATGGGGTGGATAACGCAGCGCTGTGGCGGCTGAATCCGGTGAAGGCTATGCAGCACCCCTCAATCCAACCCATACTGTCGGACGCTCGTTATTCTCCTTAACGCCCGCTTTTGTCGTACAATACCTCCTGTGGTCAACGCTTCCCAAGCCGCGAGATTATTCCGCCGGATTATTTGATATTCGCTTCATGATTGGTGTATGAAGACCTACGTAATCGTAAAAACCCACGAACTAGCTCTGAAAGGCAACAACCGTCCTTGGTTCATGAGGAAGTTGGTGGCCAATCTACGCACGGCGACCAAGGGCTCGGGAGTCGAGCGCGTGTGGCAGGGCCACATGATGGTGGGCCTCACGCTTAAGGATGAAGAAGCTTGGCCTGAGGTTAGGGACCGGGTTCAAGACTGCTTCGGCGTCGCCAAGTTTTTCAAGAGCTATTCCGCGCCAACGGACCTGGAACAGGTGAAGACTGCTCTTTCCGGATTGCTGGAAGGCAAGTCCTTTGATTCTTTCCGCATCACCGCCAATAGGGCCGATAAACGTTTCCCGGTCAAGTCGGACCAGATAAACAGGGACATGGGCCAGTACGTGAAAGACCTTACCGGAGCCAGGGTGGACCTGACCCACCCGGACCTACACATCCACTTGGACGTGCTAGCCAAAGAGATACTGATTTACTTCGACGAAGTCCGCGGCTATGGCGGATTGCCGGTGGGGACCAGCGGGTTGGTGACTGCCATGCTCTCCGGCGGAATCGACTCTCCTGTGGCGGCGTGGCAACTGATGAAGCGAGGCTGCCAGGTGCAGTTCGTTCATTTCCACAGCTATCCCCTGGTTAACATGTCATCCATCGAGAAGGTGGTGGACCTGACCCAGCACCTGACCAAGTTCCAGTACGGGTCCAAGCTCCATCTGGTTCCCTTGGGTGAGATTCAGAAGAAGATTATCCTCTCGACCCCGCCGGCCTACCGGGTCATTTTTTACCGGCGGTTCATGATGCGGGTGACTGAGGAATTGGCCCGCCGTCACAAATCCATGGCGATCCTCACCGGAGAGAGTTGCGGTCAGGTAGCCTCTCAGACACTGGAGAACATCGCTGCGATCGACGCCGTGGTTAACATGCCGGTGCTCCGGCCATTGATTGGATACAACAAAGAAGAAATCGTTGACGTTGCCCGGGCCCTGGGTACCTATACCACGTCCATCCAGCCGGACCAGGACTGTTGCTCCCTGTTCGTTCCCAAGCATCCGGAGACCAGGTCTGATCTGGAGACGGTGGTCAGACTTGAATCCGTGCTGGACGTGGATGAACTGGTCAAGATGGCCTTGGAAAACACCGAAGTCAGGGAATTTTCGTCTCCGGTTGAGGCAGCGATTCCGGCTTAAGTCGTCCGGAACGCCAGGTTTGTACCCCGCCAGTAGAGGTTAGAGTGGCAACTGAGAAGATCCCGGCCTCGGCTTCTACACCCCCATCGTCGCTGCCCTTAGTCTCGCCCGCCGACAGAAAGCGGCTACTGGGCGGCTTGCTGAAGGGGGTCTCCCGAAGCTTCTACCTCACTCTGAGAGTACTGCCCGGCAACCTGCGGACACCCATCGGCTTGGCTTACCTGCTGGCCAGAGCCGCCGACACCATCTCCGACACCCGGCTTCTACCTCCTGATGAACGTCTCAGCCATCTGTTAGGTTTTCGTACCCAGGTTCAAGGCCCGGCGGACGCTGAATCGCTAGCCCGCATCGGGTTGCTCCTCACCGACAAACAGGCCCTGCCCAAAGAACGGGTGCTGCTGTCGTCGCTGCCCCAGATAATCTCGTTGTTGGAGACGGTTGGCGAAGAAGACCGCGCCCTCATCCGAGCGGTGGTGGGTACCCTGTCCCTAGGGATGGAAGCCGACCTGACGACGTTTCCAACCGAGGACTCCGAGAATATAGCCGCTCTTCCCGACTCCGCAGCGTTGGACCGTTACACCTATCTTGTGGCGGGATGCGTCGGGGAGTTCTGGACGGCCATCTCCATTGCGCACACCCGCGGTCTTTCTCGTTGGGACGCTGCAGGCATGGGCGAGATGGGAATCAGGTTCGGGAAAGCCCTCCAGATGACCAATGTCCTCCGCGACGTACCCAAGGACCTGCGGCTGGGCCGCTGCTATTTCCCGCAGGACCAACTGGAGGCGCATGGACTAACGCCTGACGCGTTGCTAGACCCGTCCACCTCAAGCCAAGCCCGTCCGATGTTGGTGGACGGCATCCGCATCGCCTTGGTCCATTTCCAGGCTGCGGAAGAATATGTGCTTGCCATTCCACGGCGGTACCGGCGCCTGCGGCTGGCAACCCTGTGGCCGGTGCTCATCGGTCTGGCTACCCTGGCGGAACTAGCCGGCAACGGGGATTGGCTGAATCCCAACCATCCGTCCAAAATAACCCGCTTGTGGGTCTACGGGATGATGGTCCGGTCACTGCTTGCCGCCTCCTCAAACAGTATGCTGCGGTCATGGATCGGTGGGTTGAGGCATCGGGTCGAACAAGCCCTTTGATCCCGCCGGCCTCCCGGATTTCTTGACGCTCATCTAGAATCATGTACCATTAGCACCGGCGCCCAGGCCTTGAGCCTAGGCTGACCGTTGATAGCTGAATGCTGACCGCCGGAGAAGAAACCATGCCAAGCTATGTTAGGGTCTACACCGGAGACGACGGGAAGTCTCACATCGAAGATTTTCTGCCCCCTTTCGAGCCTTTCGTGGACACTGAAGGGGCTCACGGGGACGGCACGCCGATGGAGAATGCTTCTGGATTCACTATCCGCCGCAGCGCTCCTGACTATTTCCTCGACTACCACACTGCGCCCCGGCGTCAGTACACGGTTACCCTGTCCGGAAACATCGAAATCTCCACGGGAGACGGCACGGTTCGCCGGTGCGGTCCCGGAGACGTTCTGCTGGCAGAAGATCTCACGGGGCAGGGTCACACAACCCGCGTTGTGGGTGGGGAACCTAGAGTCTATCTAGTGATTCCCTTAGCGGATTGAACTCTCGTTCTTCCCGATAATCTGGATCCAAACCATATAGGAGACATAATCACCCATGCCAGTCTTGCAGGGAGAATACAATCCGGCGGTTCCATCCAGGGTTATCTTTGGCCGAGGGAAAGTCGACGAACTCAAGGAAGAGGTCGGGAATCTGGGAGGCAAGCGGGTGATGCTGCTTTCCGGCAAAACCGTGGCGGAAAAAACCGACGCCGTCCGCCGCACGGCTGCGGGCCTGGGCGACACCCTGGTTGGGACATTTTCCGGCCTGACCCAAAGAGCGCCCATGGAGGCGGCGGTGGAAGTCACCAGGATGGCCTTAGACTCCGGGGTTGATACTCTGGTGGGCGTGGGCGGTAGCACCATCTCTGACGCCTCTAGGATGATTGGCGTCATGATGGCTCTGGAGATTAACACCGTTGAGCGGTTGCTTGAGGTGACGCGGGAGTACAACGGTGTCCTCACTCCGGACCTGACTGGGGTGCAGTTGCCGTTGCAGGTCTCCATCCCCACAACCCTGTCTGCTGGGGAGTTCAACATGGGCAGCGGGTGCGTGCTGGACGGCCAAGCTGGACACAAGATAAGGGTACGGCACCCGGATCTATACGCCAATCTCATCGTATTGGACCCGGAGATGACTGTCAGCACGCCGGACTGGCTGTGGCTTTCCACCGGCATGAAAGCCTTGGACCACTGCATCGAACGGCTTTACACCACAGGTAACCAACCCGCCATCGACGCTCCTATCTTGTCCGCCGCTGAGATGCTATTTAGCGGCCTGCCCAGGTCTCGCGAGTCTAACCACGATCTGGACGCCCGGCTTGGGTGTCTGATGGGAGCATGGATGTCGATGATGGGAGCGCCCAATTTCGCGACCGGACTCAGCCATGCCATCGGTCATGTCATCGGCGTCCGGTACGCAGTGGGCCATGGGTACACATCGTGCGTCACCCAACCCTACGTCATGGAATACAACCGGCCGGTTTCCGCCGATAAGCAGGCGCTCTTAGCTCGGTCGGCCGGGATCGATACCCGGGGCATGAGCGACGAGGCGGCCGCCGAAGCCGCCGCCAGGGCGGTGGATGATTTGATTCTGGGAATGGGGATGCCCCATCGCCTTCGGGAGCTTGAGATTCCCAGGGAAGACCTGCCAATCATCGCCGAAGAAGTCTTGCATGATCGTCCGGCACAGACCAACGCCATCCCGATGACCAAGCCGGAGCAAGTGATGGAAGTGCTAGAGATGGCGTTCTGAGCAACGGATTGTGACAGAACCTAGCCACGGTCAACCGGAACCCCTGGACGCTCTGGAGCGTCAAGCCAGAAGTCACTATGCAGCCGGTCGTTACCAGGCAGCCATCGAGCTATTTGATGAGGTTCTGACTCGCCTGGACGTTGACTTGGATCCGGTCCACCCAAGGGTTCTGGCCATCCGCAACGACCTCGCTCGGGCGTGCCGGTACGCCGGTAGGTTCGATCGGGCATTGTCCCTGTACCGGCAGATTCTTAACCTGCTGTTAGTCCGATCAGGCCCGGATCACCCCGACTCCCTGCGGTTCCGCAGCCGCATCGCCAACACCTACTACGCCGCCGGACGGTACCCGGAAGCGATATGGTTGTTTCAAGATATTTTAACGAAGCGGGCAGCGGCGCTGGGATTGGACCATCCGGATACGCTACGGAGCCGGAGCAGCCTGGCTAACAGCTACTGCGCCGTCGGCTCGTACCAACGGGCCATCGACCTGCATGAAGAAACCTTGGCGGCGCGGAATCGGGTGTTGGGACCGTCCCACGAGAGAACTGTCGCCAGCCAAACCAGGCTCGCCGAGGCGCGGCAGGCGGCCATGGCCGGGGAGGCTGGCCAGACCGGATAGGGTGGATTGGATGTTACTGTTCGCGGCCCACGACCCAGGAAATAAAAACAAAATCAGACCGGTATACGAACACGCCTTGAGTCTTGGACATGAGGCCCAGTTCCTCGACCTGGCCATCAACCGTGGACCGATGGAATTCGCAAATGCCCGAAAGCTGATCGAAGGCAAGGAGACTACAGCGGCTATTCTGGGTTCCAGCAGTAACCAGGGCGAGTGGCCTCTGATACGAGCCTTTAAAGAGATTGGGGTACCCACCGGGATGGTGGTGGACATCGGAACGCTAAGCAAGATTGACTCCATGACCCCGGAAGATTTTCCGTGCCGGTTCATGGTCTCCAACAAAGGCTGCTACGAAGAAGTGATTCGATTGGGCGCGGACCCGGCCAGCGTAGGCGTGACCGGTGATTGCCATCTGGAGGTCTTGTCCAATCTCGTGGAACCGGACGAGAGTGAAACGGTGCGCGAGCACTATGGATTGGCCGGGGATGCTTCGGTCATATCCTTCTTCGGCTCACCCATCACCCAAGACACCGTCGACGCCGTTGTTTCCCTAGCTGAATCGTTGTCCAAGATTGACCTAGACCTTCCGTCGGTCATCGTGCGGCCCCATCCTCGAACACGCCATATGGAAGTTCTGGAGTTAACCTGCCAGCCTTTACCCTTCATCCATTTCGATGGGGACAGCACAATCTCTAACCGGGCATTGTTGGCGGCATCATTATTCTCTCTATCCATGGCATCAACGGTTACGCTAGAGAGCTTAGTGCTGGGTACCCCCTCCGCCTTCTTCCAGGTCGGCTGGGATTTCAATGACCTGAACCAACTCTACCTCAACCTGGTTGATGTTCAGCGCATCCGAACTGATGAGCAAATGCATGAGTTTGTGGCTTCAGTGGCTAGAAAAGATGGTTCTGCTCTAACCGGAAACGTGGAGAACCACCGGGGAGCGTTGGCCCGGACCTGGAAGGTGGTTGAGGAGTTGATGGCTGGATAGGTCGTGATGTACCCATCTGATCGCGTCACTCAAGCCCCCGTCATTCCGGCGAAGGCCGGGGTCCAGGGAAGCTTTATTTCCAAATGGTACACTCTGTCCACCCAACTTACTGGATTCCCGTCTCCACGGGAATGACGAGAGAGTCATGGCGGTACTCCGTTACTTCGGCGAAGGCCGGAATCCATGGAGAGTCTGCGTCACTAATCTGCATGGACACGGCACTCCGCTGGTGTGACGGTTGTGGTGGGTAATATGATGGTCACGGAAACACGCCGATCTTCAGAACAACCGGAGGAATCGCTCTTATGAAATACGGATTTACCCTGCCCGGACGGGGACCCATGGCCACTCCGGAGAACCTGGGAATCATCGCCCGGCATGGCGAAGAACTGGGATATTACTGCCTGATGGCCAGCGACCACATCGTTGTTCCAAACGAGATATCGTCAACCTATCCATATACCGAGGGCGGAGAGTTTCCGGGGTCGGTCACCGGCGAGTCCATGGAGCAGTTGACGGTGTTGGCCTTCCTGGCCGGTCAGACCAAGACGATTCGCTTGGGTACCAGCGTCATGATTGTCCCGCACCGCAACCCGGTGGTGACGGCCAAGGCATTGGCGACGCTGGACGTCCTCTCCCAAGGCCGGGTCATCGTGGGAGTAGGCGTGGGTTGGATGCAAGAGGAGTTTGAGGCTTTGGGGCTGCCGCCCTTCCAAGAGCGGGGAGCGGTCACCAATGAGTACATCCGGGCTTTCAAAGAACTGTGGACCAGCGACAATCCGTCCTTCCAGGGCGAATATTGCAGTTTTTCCAACATATCCTTCTTGCCCAAGCCGGTGCAGAAGCCCCATCCTCCCATCTGGGTCGGTGGCGAAAGCCGCCCCGCCATCCGGCGTGCCGCCCAACTGGGTAACGGTTGGTATCCCATCGGCTCCAACCCCCAGTTCCCAATGGGAGAGCCTGAGGCACTGGCCGCCGGGATGCGGCGTCTTTCCAGACAAGCCGAGCAGGCCGGGCGGAGCATGTCGGATATCGACATCATCTACCGTACCCATCAATATGAGCTGGTTCCTGAAGGTGGCGCACCTTCCTTCTCGCCGTCCGAGGAACGGAAGCTCTTCACCGGCCACGCTGAAGAGATTGCCGGTGACATAAGGCGGTACGAAGAGATGGGAGTCAGCCATATGACGGTGGACTTTATACGCCTCAGCAAAAGTATCGACGACATACGCCGCCAGATGGAATCCCTGGCCACCAAGGTTTGGCCGCTGGTGTAAAGGACCCGCTTATCCGCCGAATACTGGCTTCGGATGGGAGCCTGACCCAATCACAGATGGAGGAATAAGACCAATGGCCGCTACGGACATCACCGGACAGTTGGCCCGATTCATGGTGCAAGCTAGAGACACGGGTTTGCCACCTGAGATTGCCCAAGCCGGGAAGCACCGCATCCTGGATACCTTGGCCGCCATGGTCTCCGGCGCTCGCCTGGTTCCAGGAGAGATGGCTACCAAGTACGCACGGCGTCTGGGCGGCGTGCCTGAATCGTCCGTACTGGCGACCGACGTAAGAACCTCCGCCGTGAACGCAGCGCTGGCCAACGGGATGTTCGGCCATGCCGATGAAACGGACGATTTCGAGCCGTTCACCAAGGCCCATCCGGGATGCTCAGTGGTACCCGCCGCGCTGGCCATGGCGGAGCGTGAGGGTAGTTCGGGAGAGGAGTTGCTCCGTGCCGTTGTGCTGGGGTATGACGTGTGCTGCCGCTTCCTCATCGCTCTGGGACCGGACCTGGTTCGGGGAGGCCATCGCAGCGCGGAGGGCACTAGTTCCACCATGGGCGCAGCGGCGTCGGCGGCGTCCATCGCCAAGTTGGACGAGGCAGGCATGCGCTACGTTTTGTCCTACGCTGCTCAACAGGTTTCGGGGCTTTGGAGCTGGGTACGGGACAGCGAGCACGTGGAAAAGGCTTTCGACTTCTCCGGAATGGGTGCTCGCAACGGAGTCACTGCCGCCGCCATGGTGTATGAAGGGTTCACCGGAGTTTGGGACATTCTGGAAGGTGAACATAACGTATTGGACGCCCTGTCGCCTTCACCGTCGCCCGAAGAGATGATTAAGGACCTGGGCAGTCACTTCTGGGTAACTGAAACGGCCATCAAGCCTTACCCGGTTGGATATCCCATCCAGGCTGCTCTGGGCGCATTCTTTGCGCTGCATCGTGAGCACGGATTGACGGTGGATAATGTGGCGAGTGTCACCGTCAACCTTCCGGAGGACGGAGCTCGCATCGTCAACGGACGGTCCATGCCCGACGTAAATTGTCAGCACATGGTTGCACTGGCTCTGATCGACGGTTCGGTAACTTTCGAGTCCACCCACGCTTATGAGCGTATGTCGGACCCTGAACTCTTAGCGGTGAAAGAGCGGGTGAGCCTGGTGCCTTCAGCAGCTCTTATGGACCGGGATGCTCCCCGCAGCGCCAAGGTGGAGGTGGTCTTGAATGATGGCAGGACGGTGGAGCATTTTACCCCCCACGCCTATGGCACTCGCCAGAACCCGATGGACACCGAGAACGTAAATAAGAAAGCCCGTGACCTGTTGGAGCCGGTTCTAGGTTCAACCCGTACCGAGGAGATTATCCGCCGGGTGAACGAATTGGAGAAGGTGGCCGACGTGAATGAGTTGATGCCGTCGCTGGCCCTGACTCCGGAGGAAATGGCTAGTGTTAGGTATGGGCACTAATCTGCGATCCGATCGAATGCGCAGCTACAACCCTTTTACTTAGCGGTAGCAGAGCCTAGCCTTGTACAATCAGGGCTAGGCCACTCAAAACAAGTAGGGTTTCGACGAACGCTAGAAACCACCGCTCGGACACCTTGCCGGATATCCGCTTCCCCACTATTGAGCCTACAAAGGCCATCACTCCCATGACGGCGGCTAGATATAGGACTTCAATACCCAGCAATGCGTTGCTAGCAAACACGGGAATCTTGGGTAGCTGCGTGATCAGTGCGCTAGCGGCGACAGTACCCACAAACCCAACTCCGGTGAGCCCATAGGCAAGGTAAAACGGTGCGACGAGCGGCCCAGGCGTTCCCAGGAAACCGGACACTAGACCGTTCGCACCTCCGACCAAGACAAAGCTTCGCAACTTTATACTCCTGCCTTTGCCCCAACTGGTGTGCCGTTGGGCTACCAGCACAAGTAACAGTAATCCCAGGAGTCTAGTAAATACCGGCGCTGGCGTGACGACGAACAAGTAACTCGCAAGAGCCGAGATTGGTATTGAACTCAGCGCCGACCATTTCAACACAGGCCAAGATATTTCCTTCCAGTTCAGTCCCACTCGAGAAACTGCCCCGACTACCTGTACCAGGGTAATGATTGGAATAGCCTCTCTCGGCCCGAGCATCCACACCAGCACCGGCATAAGAATCAATCCCCCACCGAAACCGGCGACGCTCGCGATCGTAAAAGCCAGCAGAGTAACGCCAGCCAAGATTGTCATTGACACCGGGTCGGGCATCGTCTACTCCTTGGGTCGGATCGGAATCAAAAGCGGTCCTTTCTCCCGTGCGTGTTGCGCACGGGACGGCGGACGAAAACGTACTCATTGAAGTCGTGGAGCGGCTATTGGCTTCCTGCGTAGTTCAGGGCCGGGAGCGCGTCATTCTGGGATGTCCCACGGCTCAGGCAGGGAACTGGGTCCGGCAACCGGCCGGCTGCTTCAGGTCATCGGAGAGTTCATAGAGAAGCAGTGAGCTAGGAGATGGTGGGGCTAGCAGAGCTTGCCGGGGAGTTTGCGTTCACCGAGGCGTAGTACTCTTCCCATTGCGCTAGCATCTGCGATTCGGTAACGCCGCCGACGTACCCAGGGGAGATAACTGGCAGGGCACGGGTAACCGTCATCATCACGAAACCGCGGATCTGGGCGTTAACTCCGGCCTGCCGATCGGCGAACAGCGTCATCACCTTGTCGAAGTCGGGGCCCGACCCGATAACTTCAGCCGTGCCCTTGAAGCGGTAACCCTTGCGTAGGAACGGGTCCACAATGTTAATCTCGATGGCCGGGTTCTGCTTCAGGTTCGCTATAGTCCCCGGTGAAGCCAGATCGGCGAACACCAAGTGGTCGTCGTCCCACACCTTCATCGTGGCCTTGGGAGACAGATTGGGGGTACCATCGGGGCAGACGGTGGCGATGTACCCTAGCCGCTGCTCCCGGACCACCCTTTTCATATCTTCAGTCAAAACACTCATTGCCCTGCCTCTCGTTCAAGTTGCTCGGTTACAACTCTCGAAGTTCAATCACTCCCGCGCTGCCGGTCGCGTCGTCCGAATCGTCATCGGGACCGGTGGGTCCGCCGCGCCGGGCCTTGGCGTTCCACTCTTCGATGGTGACTTCAACCAAAGCGGTCGCGCCCAAGTCTGCCGCCGGGGGCGGTTTGTAGTCGGTCTCCAACGTCCGGTCCGTGAAGTAGCGCTTGACCATCTGGTCGAACAGGTCGAACTTTTCCTGTCTGCTGGTGATAGCCCTGGCCTTGCCCAGCAATACCACGCTGCGATAATTCATGGAGTGGTTCATGGCCTTGCGTGAGTAGACTAGGCCGTCCAACAGAGTAACCGTTACGCAGATCGGCGCGCCATTGGCTAGATGATCCATGGCCCGGCTTTTGACACCTCCGTGGAGGTACAACAGGCTGGGATTGTAAGGGTCATAGTGATAGGAAAGGGGAATAACCAGCGGTTGGCCATCGTCCACGAAACCAACGTGGGCAATCATCCCCGCCGACAATATTTCCACAGCTTCTTCGGGTACGGCTCGTTCCGGATGGATTCTGATCGTGGTTCGTTCGGTGACTTTCATCGATACTCCATTAGCGGACTCGTGATGGTTCAGCATCAATGGTAACATGGCGCCTGAATCGAGGCTTGGGCAGCCGATATCCGGACTTAGTTTATTCCTCACCAGAGTCTTGTGGTGGGTGAATCAGTTTAGTGGCAGGGGATAAAGATGCATGCAAAAGACCCGGTCTCCGGTCCTCTGGCTGGTATTAAGGTAGTGGACTTGACACGTGGTATGCCTGGAGCCATCGCCACCATGCTGTTGGCGGATTACGGCGCTGACGTGCTCAAATTGCAAAACCCCTCAGGGAACTTGTTGGAGAGTTCTGCGGCATTCCGTGTCTGGAACCGGAGTAAGAAAAGCGTTGCGCTCGACCTGAGCCAGCCAGAAGACCTCCGCGCATCTCTGGAATTAGCTAGGGATGCTGACGTTTTTCTGGAGTTCTTCCGGCCCGGTGTAGCCGAGCGATTGGGGGTCGGCTATTCAGCGATCAAGGATGCCAACCCTGGCATCATCTATTGCGCCATATCCGCCTTTGGTAGCAGTGGCCCATGGGCGCATCGGCACGGTTATGAAGGTCTCGTGTCAGCTGCCTCCGGAACTATGACCGATCAGGTCGGAGTGCGAGACGGTCCGATGTTCTGCTCGATACCGATGGCTAGTATCGGAGCATCTATGTTGGCTCTTCATGGGATCCTAGCGTCACTGCACGTAAGGAACATATGCGGTATCGGTCAAAAAGTTGAAACCAGCATGTATCAGGGCGCGATGGCTATCAGATCGCCTATGTTGCCGGAGGCCGACGAGATATCGAAAAACCCCTGATTACAGTAATCTGCGGTAAGTAGGCGTACAGATCCTGTTTTCAGAGACTCCTTCTGCTGACCGACTGCCGGCAGCCAATCTGGGCCAGCACAGCGTAGAGATTCTTCAAGAGCTAGGGTTCAGTGAACTGGAGATTTCAGACATGCGTGACGCCAGATGCATCAGTGTTCCTTGACCTGTCCTGACGACCCGTGCTGCACCTAGCTGAAAGTCAATAAATCAGGGTCTTCCACAATGGTTTCTCCACCGGTACCATAAGCCCAATGTCTGAACGGTCTGTGCTTATAGAATCCGTTCCCGCCTGTGCGGCGTAAATATTGCAGGATTTCCTAGATTGGCAAGAATCTATCTTAGGGTCTTCGGACCACCAAATCGAGGAGTTGAATATGAAGGACCTCCTTTCCGATGATGGAAGCCTCTCCACTGAAGAATAACTTAAAGGCAAAGTGTCCCGGAGGGGATTCTTGCGTCTTGCCGCTGTCGCAGCGGGTGGTTCCGTGGCTGCGCTAGCCTGCGGTGTTGAGCCTATTCTCGTCCCGGCTACCGCTGTACCACCTACAACTGCGCCCACGGCTGTACCTCCAGCGGAACCTGCCGCTGGGGTCAGGGTTGGCGAGGACGACCCCCGTATTTAGGCGGGGCCGATCGACTTCCAAGGCAACGGTGCGAGCCTGAAAGGATACCTTGCCCGTCCCACCGGACCAGGACCCCGTCCGGCGGTGTTGGTGATTCACGAAAACCGGGGCATGTTACCCCATTTCCCCGACGTCGCCCGCAGATTGGCAGTTGAAGGATATGCCGCATTGGCGGTAGATATGCTCTCACGGGAGGGAGGGACGGGAACCTTCGCCAGTACCGACGACGCACGGGACGCTCTGCGAAAGATTGAAAGAGACCAGATCGTCGGAGATGCCGATGCCGGAGTTGCCTACCTGCAGGCCCAGGATTTCGTCCGCCGGGAGCGGGTGGGCGTCATGGGGTTCTGCTTCGGTGGCAGCATCACTTGGCTGCTGGCGGTTCGCAATCCGGAGGTTAAGGCAGCTATGCCTTTTTACGGCAGCGCCCCGCCTCTGGACGAGATTCCCAATATGAGCATCCCTGTTCTGGGAATCTACGCTGGGGAAGGCCAACGCATCGGCGCTGGGGTTCCCGATCTGGAAGCCGCTCTGAAGGTCAACAACAAGACTTACAGATTCCAAACTTTCGCCGGGGCTAATCATGCCTTCTTCAACGACACCGGGCGAAGATATCATCCCGAAGCCGCTGGCGGTGCATGGCGAGAGACACTGGCCTGGTTCGAAACTCACCTGATGTCGTAAAAGACCCGGCTAAGTCCCGCTTGCAGGGGCTTTATCTACCTGACGCGGCCATGTTTGACCTGCCGGATAGCCACCTATATCATCGATGGCTAGTAACGAATGGAGGGACAACATGGCCACTTTTTCCGCAAATGGCGTCAACCTGTTCTATGAAGAAACCGGCGAAGGGTTTCCGTTGATATTGAGTCACGAGTTCGCCGGGAATCACGAAAGCTGGGACCCACAGGTCAACTTCTTTGCCCGCCGCTACCGGGTAATCACTTACGATGCGCGGGGATATCCCCCGTCGGACGTTCCCGAAAACCCCGACGCCTATTCCCAAGACATTGTGGTGGAGGACTTGTATCTGCTGCTCAAGCACTTGGGCATCGACCAGGCCTATATCGGCGGCCTGTCCATGGGCGGGACTGTCGCCCTGAACTTCGCCATCGCCCATCCGGAGATGTGCCTGGGAATAATCGTCGCCTCTGCAGGATCAGGTTCCGACAATCGTGAGGCCTTCCTAGCCAGCGCCCAGATCGTCGCCGACCGGTTGTTGTCAGAAGGGATGGAAGCAGTGGCCGAAGATTACGCTAGGGGCGACGCCCGGCTGCAATTCCTGCGTAAAGACCCCAAGGGATGGCAGGTCTTTTACGACGGACTGGCTGCCCACTCGGCGCTGGGATCGTCGCTAACCTTCCGAGGCTTCCAGATGAAGCGTCCCACCGTCTACGCCCTGGAAGAAAGCCTACGTCAACTCCAAGTACCCACCCTAATCATGATTGGTGACGAAGACGAACCCTGCGTAGAATCGGCCGTCTTCATGAAGCGCTGCATCCCCAACGCCGGCCTTTCCGTCTTCCCCCAAAGCGGCCACACAATCAACCTGGAAGAGCCGGACCTGTACAACCGGACAATGCTGGACTTCATGACGGCGGTGGAGGCGGGGAGGTGGGGGAAGTAGGGGGAGTGGGATTGCCACAGAGGCACGGAGATAACAGAGATTTTTTTGGGTGTCTTTGTCTTCGTGGCAAACAAAAAAGCCCCGATATTAACGGGGCTTTTCATTGGCCCTTAACGGCTGAATAGCGGAAGGAAACAAAAGTAAAGTTGCTTGGTTAATTGTTTCCCCGGTCAAGCCGGGGAGGCTACAGCGGATTTTCTAATGGTACCGTTTCTTCTGCCCGGGAGCATTGCTCAACCAAGGGCGTCCGATTCGAGACGTCCACTGCTCGACCTAGAAGCTGTGGTTCGGCCTCCACCCTGACTTGCGTCGGGGAGTAACAGACCTTACCTATGCTCCATTAAAGGAGGTGATCCAGCCGCACCTTCCGGTACAGCTACCTTGTTACGACTTCGTCCCAGTTACCAAACCCGACCTCGGCGCCTGCCTCCCTTGCGGGTTAGCTCAGCGACTTCAATCGTTCTCGGCTTCCATGACGTGACGGGCGGTGTGTACAAGGCCCGGGAACGTATTCACCGCAGTGTGCTGACCTGCGGTTACTAGCGATTCCGCGTTCATGCAGGCGGGTTTCAGCCTGCAATCCCAACTGGGGCCGGCTTTGGTGGGATTGGCTCCATCTCGCGATTTCGCGACCCATTGTACCGGCCATTGTAGCGTGTGTGTAGCCCAAGGCATAAGGGCCATGA
>CAXEOX010000014.1:0-40361 GCA_963997925.1 uncultured bacterium | reverse complement strand
GTGGGAATTGAAATCTGGAACCTAACTAGATTAGACCGAGTGAACTGGGAAGAGCGCTTCAAGGCAATCGAACTGGTGCTTCTGGGTGGGCTGAGTGTGGGAGGCCGGTTGGACCGGAGTGTCAGGTTGAACGAGCAGCCAAACCGGCAAATGGCCCGTGCCGGGGGAAGGGGAATCGCCCCGGCACGGGTGAGTAGTTCTTCGTTAGACCCTTGGAATAGAAACCTTAGACGGTTCCGTTGACATGGCCGTTAAGAGCCTCGGCCATCACGGGCTGTTCTTCCTTGCTCTTTCTTCGGGAGCGTATCCCTTCGACGTAGCCGTCGACTTTGTTTCGAAGCTCATCGGCCATGGTCTTAAGCTCGTCGGTTCGGGACGCCACGATCTTCCGTGAATCCTTACCGGGTTTGGGCGCGAACAATAGACCGGCAACCGCACCCACGGCGACACCAGCGATGAGACCTGCGACCAACTTGTTTGTCTTAACCATTTTCATTCCTCCAATATCTTGTCCGTTTCGGCTGCTCTAACCTGTAGTCCTATTAAACAATACCCACCGTTACCGGGGAATTACTGTTGAATTACCGGCTTATTACCGGGGAGTAATTCCAGGGATTTCCTTCCTGAAATCTCAACATTCCGGCGTCCGCCTCCGAGCCGGACAGGGGTGGAACGCTGAAGGAAGGACAGAGATATTGTGGCGGAGGAGTCTGGGTATAGGGGAGCGCCTTAACAGCTGGATTCCTGCGGGACGAAATCGACGCAAGCAATCGTGCCGCTAGGCTTTCCAGTGGGCGGACGAAGCGAGGGGAGAGGCGAATCGTGGGACAATCTGGCCGTTGGACATGGGCCGATCTAACGGGAAATTCGTCTATTCTACTGGTCCCGGTAACCCCTGGGAGTTGCCATGTGTCCTTGCAGCAGGTAGGTGGTGGAGTTTCCGATCACTACCGTAGTGACCATGTTGACGTCCTCGATGATTCCTTCCAGGCCATCCAGGTCGGTTATCGTTACCTGCTGTCCCGGACGGAAAGCGTCCTTGACGATGCCCACCGGTGTTTTTCCGGAGCGGTGCTCCAGAAGGATGCGCCTGGCTTCCAGCAACTGCCAGTCGCGGGTCCGGCTGCGGGGGTTGTATAGCGCGACGACGAAATCCCCCTGGGCGGCCGCCTTTAGACGTTGAGTGATGGCCTCCCATGGTGTCATGAGGTCGCTGAGGCTGATGGTGCAGAAATCCTGCATCAAGGGCGCGCCGAGCAAGGCCGCGGCGGACTGCATGGCGGAGATTCCGGGCACTGTTTCAACGTGAGGGTTGTTCCCGTCCCACTCCAAACTGTTCAAGACCTGGAACACGGGGCCGGACATGCCATATATACCAGCGTCCCCCGAAGATACAACAGACACCACCCGTCCGGCGTAGGCCAGTTCCACTGCCTTGGATGCCCGCTCCATCTCCTGACCAAGCTCCATAGATACCAGTTCCTTGCCCGAAAGTAAGTCACCGGCCTGCTCTATATACGCTCGGAATCCAACGATTACGTCAGATTCCTTCAGCGCCGCCAGAGCAGCCCCCGTCAAGTACTGCGACTCGCCAGGCCCTAGTCCTACTAGGAATAGCTTGCCTTGCTTGTTTTCGTTAACCATTTGCCTTCTTTTTACCGCAGAGACGCAGAGAGACACAGGGAACGGAGATTAGCTCATCGATTCCATTTAAGAAGGAATCAAAGTTCAAGAATTTCTCCGGTCCCTTAACAAAACTCTGTGCCCTCTGCGCCTCTGCGGTTAATTCTCTCTTAATTGAATGCCATCCGAGCAACTGCGACAGTGGCGCGGTCGGTTTTGGTTTTTGTGACCAGTAGCTCCGTCGCTGCGGAGGCTAATAGGGCGGATGGTTCGCATACTCCCCAGATGCCCAGTAGTCTGTGTGGCTCCGGGGAGGGCGTTGGGCCTGCTCCACTGCCATTGGGTGGGAACATGGAGTTCAACTCTGCTTCATCGTAGCAGTGTACCGGCACCTGAAGCTTCTCCGCCAATTCTTGGATGCCCACTTCGTCTCGCTTCAGTTCGGCGGTGGCGAGGCAATTGATGCTGGCTTTGGCCAGGTTATTGTCGTCAAACGCGGTGTCGATAAGCTGCTCCAGGGCGGCCATCGGGACCCCTCGGCGGCAACCCAGGCCGACAGCTAGGCTGCGGGGCCGATACAGTACTACAAACTTGCCGGGGAGGGCCTCAGAGTAGGTCATGCCGTCAAGGTCTTCCGGTGCCGCTCTGTCAGTGATAACCAACGCGGCGGCACACTTTGACTCCGCAAGTGATGTGAAGGATGGGTAAACCTTGACGTTGTCGGGTAACGGCTGGCCGGTTGGCCACCAACCCGTCTCCCCGGCTTCCCGGTAAATGCCAACCGGCTCACCGTTGACTGAGGCGGCGCTGGCTCGAGTGATTGTCTGGGAGTCCGCTTCCACGGTCCAGCCGAATTCCTGTCCCAGCAGGTCTACGGCGAGGCTTCCAGTTACGTGCGAGCCCGATGTCACCACCGGCGACGCTCCCAGAATATCGGCCACTTCCTGAGCCAACCGGTCGCCGCCGCCTATGTGTCCCGAAACCAGGCTCACGGCGAATCGTCCGGCGTCATCGACGCAAACGACAGCGGGGTCACGGTGCTTGTGATTTAAACAAGGAGCCAGCAACCTGACCGTCACCCCTACCGGCATGAACAGCACCAACTGGTCGGATTCCTGAAAAACGCGCTGCACCAAGGGACGGGCCGGAAGGTCGAAGGCGATGGCGTTATCTTCTTCGTCCAAGAAGCGGCGATCTAGATAGAGGGTTGGGTCGTTGGCCAATCCCTTGGCGAGTTTGCGACCCAACGCGGCGCCGTTGCGGGAGATGGCTACTATGGCTGTGCGAGTCATGGCGGGGTGATTAATCCCCGTCGCTGCCTCCCTCCTCGTCGTCGGGAGACTCCCCATCGCCGGTGCGGTAAAGATGGGTATAGTCGCTTGAGTAGAGGTGGGAGGACGCGACACCATTGGCCGCGGTGGGTACTTGATGAATCAGGTTGGGGTCCATCGCCTCGCCGACCATGACAAGGGCCTGCAAGGTGAACTTGCCGTCTCTTACTTTCTCTGCGATATCGGAAAGGGTACTCCGAATCACAATCTCGTCCGGCCAGCCCACCCGGTAGACCACGGCCACCGGAGTGGACTCGGTATAACCCGCTTCCAACAACTGGCGAACCACGGAGACCATCCGGGACACGCTCAGAAAGAGAATCAGTGAGGTGCCGTGAGCGGCCAGGTCTTTCAGTTGTTCTCCGTCCGGCATGGAGACACGGCCTTCGGCCCGGGTCATGATTATTGATTGAGGTCCGCCGGGGACCGTCAGCTCCACTTTCAGCCGTGCTGCTGCGGCGAAGGCGGAGCAAACTCCCGGGATGATTTCGTAATCGACATGCTCCGCTTCCAAGAGCCGCATCTGTTCCAGAACGGCTCCATATATCGACGGGTCGCCGCTTTGAATGCGTGCCACCGTCTTTCCCTGGCGAACCGCTGCCAGCGTCAAGTCCATAATCTCGCCCAGGTTCAGCGTCTTGCTGCCATGAACCTCGGCGCCGGGCTTGGCAAAGTCCACTACGGAAGGGTGGACGAGGGAGTCGGCGTATATGATAACGTCGGCGGATTCAATCACCGATTTGGCTTTTAATGTGAGCAACTCCGGATCGCCGGGGCCGCCTCCAACGATATAAACCTTGCCTTGGGGCTGGGTCATGCTTTTACCTCTTGATTATCAGAAGGGAGAAGTAGTCCAAGTCTTCCTCTGAGAGCTTACTCAGGTCTCTTACGACCTCTTCACGGGCGGTGCTGGCCCGGCGGACGTATATGCCCTTGCCTGCCAGACCCAATTGTTCCAGATTTGCCAGCGCCTGCAGAAGCGTGCGGTTCACCTTCATCAGGACGATGGTGTCGTAGTTGGCGATGGCTTCGGATAGGTCGTCGATGCCGTAGACCGCCGGTAGGATGACCAACCGCTGGCCGTGGGTAACCAGGGGGACTCCGGCGCTGGCCGCCGCCGCCATGACTGAGGACACACCGGGGATAATCTCGACGGTAACGTCAGGGTACCCTGACGTTATGCTGTCCAACACGTAGGAAAACGTGCTGTACAACATGGGGTCGCCTTCGGTGATGAAGGCCACGTCCTTTCCTTGGGAGAGGTGGCCCCCTATAGTGTCGGCGGCGTTACGCCAGACTTCGGCTGCGCCCGCTTCGTCGTCGACGGGGAATGGGATCCGGATGATTTCCTGTTTCTGCTCATCCAGAAAACCCCGTACGATGTCAAAAGCATAGCTTTCCGCGCTGGTTACCGAGCGAGGTGTACATATCAGTGGCACCTCTTGGAGGATCCTGAGTGCCTTCAACGTGAGCAGTTCAGGGTCACCGGGACCAACGCCCACTCCGTAAAAACGCCCGTAGACGGGATTGCTTCCAGTAGTGCTCATTGGATTATCCTTCCCGCCGGGCGGTCACGACGAAGACCGGGTTTAGGGCTTCCAAACGGACGGTCCCGTCGGGCATATCTTTTCCACGAGATGAGTTCACCATCACCATGTCTGTAATCATACCTGCGGACTTGAATCGATGGTATACGTCTTGGGTCCGCTCCAGCGCGGCCAGGTTTACGACGATGCGGCCTCCGTCTCGGAGACGCTTCATCGCCACATCCAATATCTCGGTCAGGTGTCCCCCGCTGCCGCCAACGAACACGGCATCCGGGTCAGCCAGGTCTTTCAATGCATCCGGCGCTTCCCCGGTGATGATTTGAACGTTCGGGGATCCCCAACGCTCCAGGTTCTTCTTGAGCAGCGGCAGACTTTCTTCGTCACGCTCCACTGCGTAAACCGCTCCTTCCCGAGCGATGATAGATGCTTCCACCGAGATGGACCCGGTACCAGCACCGATGTCCCAAACCACGCTGTTGGGCTTGAGCCCCAGGGAATATAGGCTCACCGCCCTCACTTCCCGTTTGGTGATTTGCCCTTGAAGAGGCCGACGCTGCTCGAAAGCGTCGTCGGGAAGGCCCAGAGCCCGTTGCGAGTCTGCCTGCAATTTCTCAACCATTGGTCTGGCTTCCGGCGATGGCTGTCAACGGGATGCCATCGGGAGACGTGGAGGCTTGGCCCAAGAGGGTGCCGTCAAAATCGAAACACAGGCTATCGACAATAAGATTATCAGCGTCGTCGCCCAACAACTTTCGGCTTTCTTCGCAGACCATCTCGCATATCAGGTTAAACACCGAATTCAAACCGTTTGCCAGCGCGAGTTCCTGGAAGTGCCGGGCGCTGGCGGCCCCGCGTATCTCTTCCTGCACTTCGACCGTTGCGCCGCACTTGGCGGCTATGGATGCGAGGAAGTCGGTGTCCACCCGGTTCCCGGCGACGTGGGTCACGAAATGACCCACGGCCATCTTGGAAAACTTGCCAACCATGCCGGCGTGGGTTGCTCTCTTGACGTTCCGCAGGACGCAACGTTTCATCGATGCGCCGCTGAAGATGCCGGCCTCGATGTAGGCCATGTCCGGCAGGTCCAATATCTGTTTGGTGAAGGCCTCGCTCTGGGTGCCGGTGGACAGAACCAAGTGAGACAGGTTGTTGGTGGCCGCCACGTCGACGGCCAGGTTCGCGCTGGCCCGCCACGCTGCGGTGGAGAAAGGCTGGACCACGCCGGTGCTGCCCAGGATGGAGATTCCGCCCAGGATACCCAGGCGAGAGTTGGTGGTCTTTTCCGCGATCTCCTCTCCACCGGGAACGGAAATCTCCACGATTATGCCGGTCCCGTCGGGGAGACCATGAGCCGTGGCTGCCTCGGTTACTGACTCGATTATCATGCGCCGGGGCACCCGGGTAACGGCAGGTTCACCCACCTCGATACCGGTGCCCGGACGGGTCACAGTTCCCACGCCCGGTCCGCCGGTGATGCGCACTCCGGAGCCTGTGTCTGGGTCAAGAGAGACCGTGGCGCAAATCTCAGCGCCGTGGGTCGCGTCTGGGTCGTCGCCGCCGTCCTTGATGACGGAGCAGGTAACTTTAGTTCCATCGTCCGAGGGTTGGCAGCGGTGAATATCGAAAGTAACGGCTCGGCCAACGGGCAACTGAATCGTTGACTGTTGAACCGGTTCGCCGGTAAGCAGAGATTGGGTGGCGGCTTTGGCTGCGGCTGCTGCGCTTGAACCGGTTGTATACCCGGTGCGCATGCCTCCTCGTTTAACCGTTTGCCGACTGTAGTCGCTTTCCACCATCGGTGTCCTATCCAATCACATCGGGCCGGTTAGCCCTAGTTCTCCACCCGGTCCCATACTTGGCGTATCCGGTCGGCAGCCACTGCCACCAACCGGTCATCCACGCATAGGGGAGGCGTCACCGCCAGCGATACGGATGGGTATGCTTGAGCTATCCGGTCCATGCCCCCCAGTATGTTTCTCTTGAGAATCAGGCCGGGGAAAAACAGATAAGGGACAACGATGATACCGCTGACCCCGCGCTCTTCAACCAATTTTGTGGCGGCGTCGTCTACGGTTGGGTCGCCGTAGTGGGACTGGGCCACAGCAACAGCATAGCCCAAACCAAGGCGATTCTCCACTATACGTCCCAGTTCATGGAACCATAGGCAATCGTCGTACTGGTTCTTCGTGCCCGCTTTGACGACAAGGATCCCCATCAGCCCGGTTTCATTATCGCCCGAGGCGCTGGGCAGACCGAGACTCTGAACTCGCTCTACGATAATCTCGGCCATACGCGGGTCGGGACCTAAAGAGCCGGCCAGGTATAACCCCAGCTCTGGCAGCTTTAAGCGAACATCGTCCAGAATCTCGTCCATCTCTAGCGTCACATGCTTTCCCTGGCCTAGGAGGTAGGGGAAAACGACAACCTGTTTAAGGCCTTGTTCCGCCAAGTTTTGGATGGACTGGTCGGGATGGGGTTCGATGAATTCCAAGCAAGAAAGCTCCACCTCGGCCCGTTGCTGGCCCAGGGAGCTCTGGAGACGGTCTGCTGCGTCCCGCAAGCCTAAGGGAGTGCTGGGACAATCCAAGCACCAGGGAGGCCGTTCCGAGCTGTTCATTCGCCAGGAACAGGAGCATTCTTCGGGGCTTGCGCCTCGCTGGCTACCGTGGGCCACGAATACCACACCCCACTGGTCGTTGGAGCCGGAACCGTTGGCGTCTCCGGAGGGGCCGGTCATGAAGTTGCTCCCGTGGTCATCAGCGACAACAAGGCGTTGACCGTGGCGGCGGCGGCTGAACTGCCGCCACGCTTTCCGTGTACCGTGATGTAAGGAGTGGGACCGGCCGCCAGTTCCTCTTTGGACTCGGCGCAAGCGACGAATCCAACGGGCATTCCGATGATTAGCTTTGGCAAGGCTTTACCTTCTTGAATCAGGTCCAGCAGCGCCAGCAATGCAGTAGGGGCATTGCCCACCGCTACGACTGATCCGTTCAGATGGGGCGCCAATTCCCGCATGGCTGCGACCGAGCGGGTGGTTGCTTCCTTTTGGGCGCGGGCCGCGACTTCCGGAGTGTCTATGCGGCACTGGGTGGTGATATTTAGGCTCTTAAGCAATGCTTTGGATATACCCATCTCCACCATGCGGACATCGGTGACGACCTCGGCCCCAGTTTTAAGGGCGTCGATGCCCAAGTCCACCGCTCCGGCACTGAAAGAAACGTCCAAAGCTATCTGAGGGTCGCCCTCGGCCCGGACGATGCGGCTTACTACGTACCGTTCGTTACCGCTGAACGATAGTGAATCGGGCAGAGAAGCCTCAACCATTACCAGGCTTTCCCGGTCAATCTCGTCCGGCAGCAATGCGTATTTCTCAACCAATGACATATCAGTATCTCGTGTGCCAGTCTGAGTTGCTGGGGATTATCTGTCTACTATGGTGGTGTGGCCTGTTAGCGTCAACAATCGCCGGCGCTCAGATCGAAGATTTCTCTAGCCATGCGGAGATCGCTGGGGTTTCGATGTTCCTTGAGGTAGACCGTCGGGCCGTGGAGAATCTTCTTGACGATAGCCTGGGTCATGGCCTCAAGGGCCGCAGCATCCTCCGTAGACATATTCGGGTTCATCTTCTTAAGGGTTTTCTTGAGTTCCTGTGTTCGGATAGTTTCTGCCTTGTCCCGTAGCGCCACCACCGTGGGCAATGCTTCTTGGGTAGCGCACCATTGGAGGAATCCTTCCGTTTCCTTGTCGGCCAATAACTCCGCTTCCTGCGCCTCATGGGCGTTTTCTTTCCGGCGGGCTTCAGACACCCGGTCCAGGTCGTCTACGTCGTGAAGGAAAACGTTGTTAACCAGGCCCGCTGCCGGGTCGATGTCTCTAGGCACGGCTATGTCTATCAGGAACATGGGACGGTCGGGCCGGGAAGACATAACATGACTAACCAGATCGGCGCCCAATATGTATTCCGGTGAGCCGGTACAGGCTACCACAAGATCGGCTTGCCGAAGGGCTTCCGGCATCTCGGGAAGCCGAACTGCTTGACCTGACAGAGTCTTGGCAAGCTCCACGGCCCGGCGATGGGTGCGGTTAACTACGGTGATGTTCGACACTCCCGAGGATCGTAACCCCTTGGCGGCCAATCCGCCGGCGTCCCCCGTGCCCAGAACCATGGCGCTAAGGCCGCTTAGATCGCCCAAGTCGCCCTCGGCTAATTCCACGCAGGCGCGGCTGACCGACATGGCTTTCCGGCCGATGCCTGATTCCCGGCGTACCTTCCGCCCCACCCGCAGGGCTTGTTGAAAGAGGTGGAACAATGAACCGGTAACCGTCTCGCTGCGCACGGCGGTGTCCAAGGCATCTCGTACCTGACCGATGATTTGGTCTTCGCCCAGCATCATGGAATCCAGGCTGGAGGCTACCCGAAAGAGGTGGCTGACACAGTCCCGGCCCCGGTGAAGATAAAGATATCTCTCCACGTCCACCAATTGGATCTGAAAATAATCCACCAAGAACTCTTTTATCCGCTTTTCGCCATCACCCCATTCGGCAGACGACCCTGAGGCGTCTTCGTGATTCAAGGCATAGAATTCGGAGCGGTTGCAAGTGGATAGGATGACACCGGGCATTCCGTAAGCAGCCATGTTAGACAGTGCGGAAGGCAGTTGCTCCGAGTTCAACGTTATCTTTTCCCGTACCTCCAGAGGGGCGGTACGGTGGTTCAATCCAACAACCAGGAATTCCAAAAAAAGCTCCCTAGTTTGTTTTAGCTATGGAATAAGACAAACCAAGATTTCCTACTAGGTTTCTCTTCACTTGGCGATATGGCGCCATAAGACTCATGCTTTGTGTTTCGCTATCAACTCTCGAACTGCTGGAACGAGTTCGTTAGGAAGTCCCACAACGGTCTGCGTGCGGTCTTCAAAAGCAGCCTCGTCGTCAGATATTTCCGCGTAGTGTGCAATCATCTTTCTCACACGCTCTTCATCCCAGCAATGTGGGAATTGTGATGTGTCATCGTTGTACTTCGGGACTCTGTTGTCTTCAACGTAGAAACGAAGATTCATTCGTCAACGATTGTACCATCTCTTGGGTTGCGAACGCCTCTACACGTTGACTTCCGGAGCTAACCGGCAAGGTTGACCCAGAGGAAGTAAATGGGAGTCGGAGAGACACCATTCAGGATTTTGAAATTTGATTCAAGTAGCCGGGAATCCTGTAGCTTAGTTATCCGCCCCGGAAGTGGACAGGCTTGGCGTCGGTTTTGCTTCGGCTTCGTTGGATTCTAGCGGCTGCAACTGGGCTCCTAGATTGCGGACGCCTTTGTTGAAGAGCGCAGGTCCGATGGCAAAGGCCGCTACGGCCAGCCCGCCTATGGCGATCGCGATGGGTGTTGTTGTGATGCTTGCCAAAGCGCTGGCTTGCATCCCTCCCAAGGGCATGATGCTCCAGGTCATGCCGTAGAAACCCATCACCCGGCCTCGCATCCGGTCCGGCACCAGCATCTGAAGAGAGCTTTGGATCGAAATCATGTAGCCGGAGTTGCATGCGCCCATGAAGAACATTATCGCCATGCCGAGGTAGAGCGACCCGACATACTCGGCGGTCATTGCGAAGGCGGCTACCAGCAGTCCGAATATCACCGCTCCGCCGATGATGAATGGTCCCTTATTCACCACTTTTCCGCGAGCCCCGAACCATAGGGTGGTGAGCAACGCTCCAACTCCGCCGATGCCCAGCAGCAACCCTTGCCCCCTCGCCCCTACGTCCAGTATGTCCACGGCGAACACAGGCATGAGCATGATGTAGGCCATGCCGAAGAAACTGTTGAAGAAGGTCATGCTAATCAGGAAGGAGAATATGGAGTTGCGCCTGATGAAGCGAAGCCCTTCCAGCATGTCCTGGGCAGCGTTGCCCCGGGAACCGCGAGGGATCGGCGGGATGCGGAGGAAGAACATGACCACCGACATCACAAAGAACCCGGCCCCCGAGATAAAGAGAGCGGCTTCCGTGTTGATGAAGTCAATGATGAACCCGGCGACCGCCGGGGCGATAATCCGAGTGCTCTGCCAGATAACGGAGTTCATCGCTACCGCGCTCATCATGACTTTGCGGTCGATCAAGTGGGGGTATATGGCCTGACGAGCGGGAGTGTCGAATGCCTCCACGGCGCCCGCCAGAAAAGCCACAGCCAAGATGTGCCACGGCTGCACGACACCCAATAGTGTGAGAATTGCCAGAAGGGTTATGAGGCTGGCAGTAGTAGCCTGAGTGGTGACTATCAGGATACGCTTATCCAATTTGTCGGCGAAGACGCCGCCAAAGAGGTTGAAGAACATTCCCGGCAGGGCGTTGGCGATCCCGGCGTAGCCCAAGAACCAAGGGGAGTCGGTAAGTTGGTAAATCAGCCAGAGCTGGCCGACGCGGAACATCTGGTAGCCGCTTACCGCCGCCAACATGCCGAGCCAGTAGGCCCGATACTTGGGATATTGCAGGGCGGGTGGCAGGAAGGTGCGCGCAAAGCCCCGGCTTCCATTGCGCCGCATCCAACGGCGCAATGCGGGTTCAATGGCCACGGCCATGAATAATAGGCCGAGAGCTAGTATCAGTAGACCGGTGAAGGTCATGGCGCAGCCACGTCTATCTTCAAAGCCGGTGGTATCGCTTTAAGCCGAAGAACCTCATGGGACAATGCTTGCTCTAAATCGGCTTGTCGATCCGGATCAGAGTCAACGCCGTGAATAAATAGATCCGTGCTTTTCCTCGTTGGCCAGGTAGTGGTTTAGGGTTAGACCGTCGTGGCAGGCCTCGCTTGCTCAACCAGCATACCTTCAAGGATTCGCTCCAAGGCCATGGTGTGGCTGCATATGCCCCTGGTGTCGAAATAGTGGCACTGACAATTCCAACCGGCTTCTCCGAATGTGACCTGATAGGAGTTGTGGTTCCCATCGAAGCTGGCTTGTAGAGAAGTAATCGTTACCCGTTCCTTCTCCTCCGCGTAGGTCCTGGACTTGTCAATCTTGCTGACTATGCTGGAGTCCATGTACACCTCCGTACCCTTCATCATTCTGGGCCGCGAGATGGGCAGCCGCCCCCCTAGTTTCCTGAATGTGCCATCCGCCTCTATTGTAGCCGCTAAGACCGGTTAAATTCAATGTTGGAATCAAGCCTGTTGAGCCTGGGGAGAATCCAGAATTTTGAATTGACGCTATTTGCCCCTTGGAATACAATTCCAACCACTCCGGCACGATCCGTATTCTCACAAAAGCGAGTCTAAAAACATGACCGGCGACCAGATCAGAGAACTATTTACCCGCTTCTTTCAAGACCGAGGCCATCTGGCCATGCCCAGCGCATCGCTCATACCATCGGGCGACCCGACTCTGCTGTTCACCAGCGCCGGCATGGTCCCCTTCAAGCCGTTCTTCACCGGCGAGCAGACGCCCCCTAGCATCAGAATGACCAGCAGTCAGAAGAGCTTCCGCACCACCGATATAGACGAGGTGGGCGACCACAAACACCTGACATTCTTCGAGATGTTAGGGAACTTCAGCATCGGCGACTACTTCAAAGAGGGCGCCATAGGCTTCGCCTGGGAGTTGGTTACCAAAGAGTTCGGCCTGGATCCGGAAAGAATCTTCGTAACTATCCATTTAGATGACGACGATGCGTACCAGATATGGCGTGACCAGATCGGAGTGCCCGAGGAGCGCATCTACCGGTACGGCGACAGCGACAACTGGTGGGGACCCGCCGGCAACGAGGGCGCCACCGGCCCATGCTCCGAGCTCCATTACGACGGAGGACGGGAAAAAGGTTGCGGGGACATGGTCACTCCGGACGCCTTGACCGCCATCCTGCGGGCGGACCGGGCCGCTGGAGCTAAGACGGGTTTTCCTCCAGTCCCCGGTTGCCATCCCAACTGCGACTGTGAGCGATTCGTGGAGCTTTGGAACCTGGTCTTCATGCAGTACTACCAGGATACCCAGGGTACCCGCGATCCCCTTCCCGCGCCCAGCGTCGACACTGGCATGGGCTTGGAACGGGCGGCGGTCATCCTCCAGGGTAAGAACAATATCTACGAGACCGACCTGTTCGTTCCCATTATTGAGAAAGCTTGCCATCTGACCGGCAAGACCTATGGCCAAGATCGGCAGACCGACTATGCGTTGAGGGTCGTTGCCGAACACGCCAGGGCTGCGGTCTTCTTGATTGGGGACGGAGTTGTCCCAGGTAGTGAGGGAAGGGGCTACGTCCTCAGAAGGATTCTCAGGCGGGGAATATTCTACGGAATGCAGGCCGGACGAGGCCAGCAGACCGAGGCACGGGATAATCAGGATGGAACATGGACGGTGAGGACGCCGGGACCTGTCGAGATGGACCTCAGCCAAGTTTGCTCT
Source organism: uncultured bacterium (assembly GCA_963997925.1). Lineage (GTDB taxonomy): Bacteria > Chloroflexota > Dehalococcoidia > Lucifugimonadales > UBA3495 > UBA11650. The sequence continues at coordinate 27,467 of CAXEOX010000014.1, read as the reverse complement.
GCCGCGATCGACCTCATGGCTGGAGTCTACCCAGAGCTTGAAACCCAGAGATCGTATATCTTGAACGTCATTGGGATGGAACAGCGATTGTTCAATGACACGCTTTCTAGGGGCGACGCGGTCCTACGCCAAATCATGAACGCCAGAAATCTGATTCACATGTTTTGGAATGATGATAATGGTCTTCGAGTGGCAGTCGAAAATATGGACCTGCTGCCAATCGTACAAAGAGAGGTTCTTCAACCACTTCTGGATGCAAGGGTCGCGGGAAATCTCGAGCAGGGTGGACTTTTTACCCTCAGTGGCCCGGAAGTGTTCTTGATCCACAGTACCTACGGGTTCCCGTGGGAGCTTACGAGGGAGGCGGCTCTCAGATACAGCCATGAATGGTCTATCGGTCCGTTCGATATAGATGAGAATGAACTACAGCGGGAGATGGAAGCCCAGCGGCAGCAATCTCGAGAAGGTCAGGCTTTCAAGGGTAGTATGGAGATGCTGTCGGCATATGAAGATTTGGGACTAGGGGTAACACCCTTCGTCGGATATGACGGAATGAGCCAAGAGTCTAAGGTTGCCGCTATTCTGGTCATTGGCCCTTCGGCGGATTCCGGTGAACCGGGAACGGCGGAGCCAGCGGGCCAGGCTACCCAAGGTCAACAGGTTGAAGTGGTACTGTCGGAGACTCCGTTCTATGCTGAGGGCGGCGGTCAGATGGGCGATCAGGGAACGATAAACGGCACCAACGGCGTCGTACGAGTGAACGACACTCAGAGCCCGGTGGCTGGTCTCATCGTGCACCGGGGCGTGGTGGAGCAGGGAGACATCTCGGTAGGGGAGCAGGTTACCGCCCAGGTTGACATCAACAGGCGGTTGGACTCATCGCGAAACCACAGCGGTACCCATCTGCTCCACGCCAGCTTGAGGTCAATCTTAGGGCCCCACGTACGGCAGGCTGGGTCTCTGGTAAATCCCGACCGGCTTCGCTTCGACTTCAGCCACGTCACGGGACTATCTCCCCAGGAGATTCTGTCGGTTCAAGCCCTTTCCAACGAGAAAGTGAGGGACAACCTGCTGGTGTCGTCCCAAGAGACTACCTATGCCGACGCAGTGCGCCAGGGAGCTTTGGCATTCTTTGGCGATCGGTACGGCGACGTCGTCCGCATGGTCAGCATGTCCAACGGCGACTCTTTCAGCGTGGAAGTCTGTGGGGGTACCCACGTTTCGGCCACCGGCCAAGTGGGTACCCTGTTGGTTCTGGGCGAGTCGTCCATAGGTGGCGGGATGCGCCGGATCGAGGCGGTCACCGGGCGGGCGGCGGAACAGTTGTTCATCGAGCAGGCTGCCAAGCTGGACGCTCTCTCCCAGAAACTATCTACTCCCGTCGCCGACTTGGAGGCGCGCCTGGATAGCTTCATCAGCGATACCGAAGACCTCAAGCGCCGGTTAGCCGCGCTGGAACGGTCTACCCTGCGCTCCGAGGCCGAGGATATACTGGGCCGAGTGGTGGATGTGGACGGAATCAAGGTCGTGGCGGCCAGGACTTCGGCTCCCGGACCAGAGGCCATGCGGGAGATGGGAGACTTCTTGAAAAGCAAACTGTCCAGCGTCGTCGTGATGCTGGGTGCGGTTGTTGAAGGCACCCCGATCCTGATTGCAATGGTGACCCCGGACTTGGTGGACAAGGGCCTGCATGCCGGAAACCTGGCTCGGGACACCGCCAAAGTTGTTGGCGGTGGCGGCGGGGGCCGTCCGGATATGGCTCAGGCCGGCGGCCGGGATGCCAGCAAGCTGGAAGCGGCTTTGTCGGGCGTTCCCGAATTGGTCAGACAGAGCCTGTCCTGAGCTTGTCGTGACTCTGGTTGAACGCGGACCGAGGAGTTGATGCGCTGAGACTGCTGGCTTTAGACCTGGGAGCATTGCGCATCGGTTTGGCCGTGAGCGACCCTGAAGGGAAAATTGTCGTACCAGCTGGACATATCCAGCGAACCAAGCTGGCAGAGGATATCCGCCGGGTACTGAATGCAGCGGGTGAGCGACGGGTAGAGGGCGTTGTGGTGGGCATTCCCTACAGCCTCAACGGCGAAACCGGTACCCAGGCAAAACGCGCCCTAGTCTTCGCCAAAGCCCTCAGAAAACAAACTTCCCTGCCCGTCCACGAAACCGATGAAAGCTACACATCGGTGGAAGCCGAGGCGTTGATGCGAGAAGCGGGCCAACAGCCCTCCAGAGAACGCGCCGCCGTAGATGAGGCGGCAGCGGTTCTGATACTGAAGCGATTTTTGGACGGGCGGACCGACTGATGACTCGTGCGTAGGGGCGCCCCGATTCAATCGGGGCGCCCCTACAGCGATGCAAAACCCTTAATCACTCCGGGAACTTACTCCAGATAGGTTCTCTCGAAGTCCTGGGACAGACAGTCCATGGCATCCATGTCCCAGTCGAAAGACAGCACCACGGAGCGGTCTGATGTCGCCGTGAGCAGGCGTTTGCCGTCCTTGGCCACCACGCTCTCGGCTTCTCTGTAGTCCAACTCCTCCGGCTCTTCTCCGGTGCGGTTGCACACCATTATCGGCAGACCGGTGTCCAAGGAACGCCGCTCCCATTCACCGTCGGGCCCGCAACGTCCCGGCCCCCAAGACACCGGAGACACCAATAGCTCCGCCCCGTTGTCTTTCAATACTTGAGCGACTTCGTTCTTGTAGGCGTCGGCGCAGATGAGAATCCCGGCCTGTACGTTGTCGCATTCCACGGGTTCGATCTCCGTGCCGGCGGTGGACCAGGACTCGGCGCCGCCCAGCGCTTTGATCTTGCTGTGCTTACCAACGATGTGGCCTTGCTGATTGATGACGAAGACCGTGTTGTACAACTTGTTGGTGTCAGGGTCCCGGTCGGGGTGGGACAGGAAGACGGACAGGTTGCGTTTCTTGACTAATTTGCAGAAATCGTCCATCCATGGACCCGGCTGGGGCGTGATCCAATCGGTGCCGATCCGCTTCATGAACAGATAGCCCGGGATGCAAAGCTCCGGGGTAATCACCCAGTCCGCTCCATCGTCGGCGGCTACGTTAACTGCTCGCTCCACCAATCGGCGGTTGTTTTCGATGTCGCAGGTGACCGGGGCGATGTGTAGAAATGAAACCCGCAGCTTTCGCATACGCTCCTTTTTATAGCCGGAGATGAGGGAGTTGTGGATCGGCCAGCCATCTTCCGGCGGTGCGCCTGGGTGACTGGCGGCAATTATAGCACCAGCTAGTTTCTGCCTGGAAGCAATGGCGGACTTACTTGACGCACAGAGGCGGCGGCGGGAGAATAGTAAGGCGCATTTCCTCGAATCGCCGACTCCGGCGAGCGCATTGCCCGGTGGTGTAGTGGTAGCACATCAGCCTTTGGAGCTGAGGGCCCTGGTTCGAGCCCAGGCCGGGTAGCCAAACTATCCTCTTTATTCAGATCTTATCCTGGGTCTGCTTCCTCTTCTCTCATCATTTAGTAGATTCTGTTTCGTGGCTAAGTCAAAAGCTGAAACTGTAGATGGATACCTGGCTGAATTGCCGGAAGATCGGCGCGCCGCCATCTCTGCGGTTCGACAGGTCGTTCTGGAGAACCTGCCTCAAGGCTATGAGGAAATGATGCAGTTCGGGATGATTGGATACGTGATTCCCTTGGAACGCTACCCGGTTACCTATAATGGCCAAGCCTTGCAATACGCCGCCCGAGCCTCCCAGAAGAACTATATGTCGCTGTACTTGATGAACGTCTACAGCGACGAAGCGGTGGAAAGATGGTTCGTTGACCGGTACAAAGACAGCGGGAAAAGATTGGACATGGGCAAGGCATGTGTCCGGTTTAAAAGCCTGCAAGATTTGCCGATAGACCTGGTTGGAGAAGCCATCGCCCTGACTCCGGTCGATCGATTCATCGAACGGTACGAGATGTCCCGGAACAGATAGAACCTAGTTGTATCCAGCAACGTTGGGCCAAGTAAAGAAGTCTGAGAATCATTCCCGTGCGTTGTGCCTAGCTAATTCTCCCTGCCACGCGAGAATCTTGGGATCGGCGGTGATTAGGGTGGCGGCATGCATCATGGCGGTGGCGGCGATTATGCGATCTGCCGCATCGCGCGGGAAATCCTCTAACTCTGTTGCCAAGATGGCTATGTCCCCCGACAAGGGTATCTCCCGAACGCCAAGATCCAGGACTCGTTGGCGCCAACCAGCGGCTGATTGAGACATCTGGAGACGGCCGCGCTGGATCAGCATCTCTACTTCCCAAAAACTGAAGGCTGATATAAGAACACTGTCGGTATCGGCTGCAATATCTACCAACCCGCGGGCTTCGTATCCCAGACGTTGGTCCCGGCCAGTCAGCCAAACCAATACATGCGTATCCATGAGAACAATCATTATGCCAGCGTTTCCCAGGCCGCATCAATGGGCCCGACGATGTCTCCTAAGATAGTGACCGAGCCTTGCAATGCGCCAAAGAGCGTCTCAGGCTTTTGCACCGCCGGAACGAGTTGGGCAACGGGGACGCCGTGTTTGGTGATGATTACCGGCTCCCCGGTGGCCGCGACTTCGTCCATAATCTTAAGGCATTTAGCTTTGAACTCAGATGCGATGACGATCTCCATGGCGTCCTCAAATATATGACTATAGTCATTACCATAGCAACATAATGTCACGCCTGATACACGTCGATCGTACTGCGTCTGCGTCTTGTGTAATAGTTCATATTTGACCGTCTGTGCTTCGGACGGTTATATTATCCTGCGACGATATTTTAGGTCTTCCAGAAAACTGCGATTACTAGGCGCGAAAATAATTTGATGATGCAAGGTCGTTTGTGTACGCGCTGATTTTAGCCGGCGGCAAGGGCGAAAGACTCAGGCCTTTGACTGACACTCTCCCCAAACCCATGGTGCCCGTGCAAGGGATGCCCATACTGTGGCATCAGGTACAGTGGCTCAAGGCAGCCGGAGTAACCGACGTTGTCTTCTTGGCCGGGTATCGATGGGAAGCGATACAGGACTTTTTCGGAGACGGGAAAGAGTTCGGCATCAATGCCCATTACTCCGTGGAAGACTCTCCGTTGGGACGGGGCGGGGCCATCCGCAATGGATTTCCGCTGGTGCCTGAAGAAGAGGACCTGGTCGTCGTCTTGAACGGCGATGTAATAACTGAGGAACCCTTCGATTCACTGGCACAGCGGCATTCCGAGAGGAAGTCGGCCAATCCCTCCCACTTGGCCACGATTATGGTAGTACCCTTCATCAGCCCCTATGGCTTGGTGGACATGAACCCCGAAGGCGACGTGATTGGCTTCCGGGAGAAAGTACCCATGCCTTACTGGATCAACGCTGGGGTTTACTTGTTTGAACGGCAAATCGTTTCGGAGCTACCGGATCTGGGAGACCATGAGACGGAGACATTCCCGAGGTTGGCTGGGGAAGGTAAAATCTCAGCAGTGAAATCCCAAGTGTTCTGGCACAGCGTAGATTCTTTCAAGGATCTGCGGGAAGTTGAAGAACATCTGGGAAGCCGGTAACCGGAGAATCTTGATCAAGTTCAATCTTCGACGAGGTGGCGAAAGCCGACGTCTATGACGCAGAGAGAAACCTTAACCCCCGAGACCTCCGGCTCCGTTTCGCAAGCAGCCGCCAACATCAAAGATAATATCGAGAGAGTCTTGGTGGGAAAAGGCGGGGTCATAGAACTGACCCTGGCGGCCGTTCTCAGCAGTGGCCATATCTTGATTGAAGACGTGCCCGGAATCGGCAAGACTACCCTGGCTCGGACGTTGGCAAGTTCGCTTGACTGCACGTTCCAGCGGATCCAATTCACCCCCGACCTGATGCCGTCGGACATCACCGGCATCAACTATTACAACCAGAAGAGCGGTGAATTCGAGTTCCGCCCTGGCCCCATAATCGCCCAGATCGTGCTGGCCGACGAGATTAACCGCGCCACACCGCGTACCCAGTCGGCGCTTTTGGAAGCCATGGCCGAGCGTCAGTTGACGGTAGATGACATCACCATCACCCTGCCTGTACCGTTCCTGGTGATTGCCACGCAGAATCCCATCGAACTGGAAGGGACCTTCCCTTTGCCGGAAGCTCAATTAGACCGGTTCATGTTGCGTCTGCGGCTGGGTTATCCCACCGAGGACGAAGAGGAGGCGATGTTGACTCGCTTCCAAACCGCCGACCCGCTTAACGATCTGGCAGCGGTGGTTGGAGCCTCTGACATCACCGAACTTCAGGAAACCGTGCGGCAGGTTCACTTGGACCCGGTGCTGCGCAATTATTTGGTGCAGTTGGTGCAGGCCACCCGCACCCACGCAGATGTGGAACTGGGGGCTAGCCCCCGAGCCACGTTGGGCCTCTACCGGTGCAGCCAGGCTTTGGCGGCGATTCGAGGGAGGGATTACGTGACTCCCGACGATCTCAAAACGCTGGCGCCCCTCGCTCTATCCCACCGAATGATTCTCAGGTCTCAAGCCCGGTTGCGGGAACGCACGCCGGAAAGCGTAATCGACGAGATTTTGGCCCAGATCCAAGTACCCGTTTAGGATTCTAGACGTCAAGTCATGCTTAACGAACTTTGGCTTTTGGTTAGCGTGGTCATCCTGTTCATCGGACTGGTGGCCAGCCAAGGGCTGCTATTGGTTCTCGGCGCCCTCAGTCTTATCGTCTCATTGGTGGCCAAGTTCTGGGATCGGGTCGCGTTCCAGAAAGTCACCCACTTCCGGACTCTCTCTCACGCCCGGGCCTTCGTCGGAGACACCGTCGAGTACGTCATAACCCTCTCTAATGAGAAAGCCATCCCCTTGATATGGGTCGATATACAGGACGCTTTCCCTGAAGGATTGGAACTACCGGGTGGAAGCGTGCGCGGCAGTGGGGTTGAAGTAATCCGTCAGCACTGCATCACCACATCGTTGCTTCCGTATCAAAAAGTCACCTGGAAATACAAGATTGAGTGTACGGCCCGTGGGTACCACCGTATCGGCCCGGTCAGGTTGCGCAGCGGGGACATATTCGGCTTCAGTTCGGCGGAGATTTACTATCCCAAAGTGGAGCATCTACTGGTCTACCCCAAGATTGTCGACCTTGGCGAGTTGATTTTTCCTGAGCAGCATCCGCTGGGCGAAAGTAAATCGTGGAAGCCGGTGGTTCAAGATACCACCCGGTTCTTGCGCCAGCGGGACTACAGCCCGGTCGACCCGATGAAACATATCGACTGGAAGGCCACCGCCCGTAAGCAACGTCTACAGACCAAGGTTTTCGAGCCGGTGGTTTCCTTGAATGTTCTGATCGCGTTGAACGCCGCGACCAGCGAATACGCCTGGCAGGGTAGCAACCGCCGCTTTTTCGAGCGGGCGGTTACCGCAGCGGCGTCGGTGGCCAGCGACGCTGACCGGCATGGCTACACTTACGGACTGGTTAGTAACGCCGTGGCCAGCTACTCGGGTAAATGGCTCAGCGTTCCCATGGGAGCCTCCTCGTCGCAGCTCTCCATGATTCTTGAATCCCTGGCGATGGCCGGTCCATATGTAGTAACTCTCCTGACCGAGGTGTTGAAGGGAGAACGGGCTTCGCTGCCCTCCGGAACCACGGTGGTGTTGGTCACGTCGATATTGACTCGTGCCATGGCGACGGAGATCAACCTGATTAAAGATAGCGGCTATCAAGTCAGGGTGCTCTACACCGGCGACCAAGCTCCAAGCGTTGAAATGCCTGGCGTACCAATAGTGCGGTTGGGAAGAATCTTGGAGACCCAGGTGGACTATGAACCAGCTATGGCGTAATAGCTCCGTCACCGGCGTGGGGCTATTCCTAGAGTCCTGTGCCTTTTACCTGGTTATTAGATTAATCAGCAACGGTCTCGGGCAGTCCGGGGCGGGGCTGTCGATCTGGTTGGTCTTCCTTGTCATCCTCTGGGCCTACGTGCTTTCACTGTACATACAGACGATGAAATTCACGGCCAACCTCCGGGGCTTGGTGGGTTTGGGAATCACTGCGGTGTCGATCCTGATATTGGCCCATCTGCAGACCGGTATGGGACTGCTTCCGGTCGGTGCATTCGTAGGCGCTAGCTTCGACACCGTCGCAACCCAGGTTATGGTTTACGCCTTCTTAGTTCTCCTATGGTGGCGGGGCACTACCATTGCCCAAGACGAAGTGACATTGGATTCGGTCAGGTCGTCGTTTCAGTGGGGATTGATTGTGCTCTTCGCCGCTGTCCTCATTGACACTGTAACGGAGGCCGACTTGGTCGGTGGCTTCCTGGTGATGGGGTATTTCGGGGTCGGCCTAGCCGGGATGGCCCTAGCCCGTTATTCTTCCGAGACCAGTGACTCCCAGGTCATGTCGTTCGAATGGTGGCTTCCCATAATGGTCAGCGTGGGCGGCGTACTCATTCTTGGACTGATTATCAGTGCCATCGGATTGGGCGGTCTCGATGATGTTACCCGGTTACTTTTGAACGTGATTGGCGACATAGGGTTCTGGGTGATAAAGCCGCTGCTTCTTGGATTGGGGTACATCGCCGGAGCCTTGGTTGCCGTGGGTAACTGGCTTTCTGGCATGTTCGGCGGTGGCGACCTGAGCGGTCTCGCCAGGGCTCAGGAACAGATCCGCCAGTTCCACGAGACCATGCAGCAGGAGGCCGGCGAGGACGGCCCACCCGCGGCATTTATCTTCATCCTGAAGTTTTTGGGATTTACCCTGGGAGTCTCCATTGCCGGCTGGATTATCTACCGCATCTTTAAGTTCCGCCGCTTGCATCAAGGTCCCGGCGCGGTTGAGGAAACCCGGGAGTCTGTTTTCAGCTGGAGTCAGGCCAACCAAGACCTATCTGATCTCCTCAGCGACTGGTGGAACAAGTGGATGCCGGGGAGGGCGAAGGGCAAAATGATTCCTGATCCGCAGAATCCTCGAGAGGTTTATCATGCCCTGCTGGATTTGTCGGAAGAGTCGGGGCGGGCTCGGGAAAAGTGGCAAACGCCCCGGGAGCATGAAGGCAAGCTGTCGGGATTATTCCCCCCGGATCCCGTAGATCGGATCGTCGATGGATTTCAGCATGTCTATTACGGGGAGTCTGAAGCCACTGCCCCGGAGATAGAAGGGCTCAGGGCGGATTGGACGGCCATCAACCAACATCTTCAAGAGATGAATCGCCGGGAGCAGGGGCGGGAAGGTCAGCCTGAAGACTAGGTTACCGGAAACGAGGGACAACGTCCCGCGCGATGGTCTCCATCAAGCTGGTAATCGTGGCCACATCCCCAGTGTTCAGTGCCAGAATGACATGTTGGACGCCTGCCATTTCATAGGCAGCTAGAGAGGCGGCCATAGCGTCAGGGTCGCCGCCGGATAACCTAGCCCGGCCTGCCGTTCTTTCGCTGGATGGTCCGCCGTGGGCCTCCACTTCTACACGCAGTGACCAGGTTAACGAATCCGGATCTCTGCCGGCAGCGGTTGCCATCTCCGAGATCTCACGGCGTCCGATGCTGAATTCCTCAGGACTTACACCGGTGGGATGCCATCCGTCACCCCGTAGCGCGGCCCTCCGCATGGCCCCGGAACTGGAACCGCCGACCCAGAATGGGATGTGCGGTTTCTGGACAGGTTTAGGGGAGAACAGTAGGTCGTTAAACTTCCAACGTTTGCTCTCATAACTGGGGCTGGGGTTGGTCCAGAGTTCCTTCATGATGGCGATGCATTCGTTGGTCAGAGAAGCCCGGTCCCGCATGGAGATCCCCAGCGCGTCGAACTCTTCGGTCATGGCCCCAACGCCCACTCCCAAGATGACCCTGCCGCCGGAGATCTGGTCCAAGCTGGCGGTGTATTTAGCCAGTTCCACGGGATTGTGGTAGGGCAACACCAGGACGGATGTGCCCAACATGACCCGCTTTGTAGTGGCGGCCAGGTAGGAAAGGGTGGACATCGGGTGGTAGTAGGGCTTTCCCTCCAACCGCTCCCGGATATATCCGGTATTGAACAGGTGGTCCATCACCCAAACGGAGTCATAACCCAACTCCTCGGCCATCGGGCCGAAGGCCAGCACTTGCTGTGGGTCTTCTATACCCCAGTTGTTGGGTACGGTAACGCCGAATTGCATGACTTCTCCGTGATTCGCTTGAGGGCGAAAGCTGTCAGCTATTTGCCCGCAGCTTTCAGAAATCAATGAATTGCATGGGCCGATCGGTACGGGACGGACACCTGGTCTTAGCTGACGGCTGACCGCTGATAGCTAACAGCTTTACCCGGTATTAATCGCTTGCACCAACCGGGCTGTTTCGATCGCTGCGACGGCGGCGTTGGCACCCATGTTGCCCGCCTTCCCTCCGGCCCGGTTCAAGGCCTGGTCCATGTTCTCGGTGGTTAGGACGCCGAAGATGGTTGGCACGCCGGTGTCCACACCCACTTGTGAGATGCCGCGGGCAGCATTACCGGCGACCATGTCATAGTGGCCGGTTTCGCCCCGAATCACGGCCCCCAAGCAAACTATCGCATCGAACCGGCTGGTCTTGGCTAGGCTCTTGGCGACGACGGGCAACTCGAACGCTCCTGGAACCCAGACGACGTTGATGTCATCGTCGACCACGCCGTAACGTGTCAGCGTTCCGATCGCTGCGTTCAGCAATGGCCGCGTCACCAGTTCGTTGAAGCGGGCTACAACCACCGCGACCCTTAGTCCTTGGCCGTTCAGGTCTCCACTTAACTCTTTGGGCAAGACACTTTCTCCTGGTCTTAAATCATCTTCCGCCGAATGGCTTGGCGGCTCACTAGCCTGAGTTCTGAGAGGGTCAGCAATTAAACTTGAAGCTGCGTCAGATGGCTGGCCCTGAACGGTTATCAGTGTACACGCGAAGCTAGCGCTTATCCACCCTGATTCAATTCCCGTCGTATTGTGAACATTCTCTGGAATAGCGTGAAGCAGGAAACCACGGCGATGAGAAGAAGCACCCAGAAGATCTGGTCGATCAGCAAGCCGATGCCTAGGAGAATGACCCTTTCCGTGCGGGTCATCACCCCGGCTCGGGTGAACACTCCCAATCCTTCTCCCCTGGCTCTGAGATAGCTAACACCCTGGGAGAAAATCAGGGCTAAAAATAATGTAATGATGAATATTGGCAGGAATGACTCGCTAGCGCCGCCTCGGATAGCGTAGAAGGCCAAACCCACGAAAAGGGCCGCTTCTCCCAGGCGGTCGAAGACCGAGTCTAAGAGGGCTCCGAATGGGCTTGCGGTGCCGGTGAGACGGGCTAGCGCTCCGTCCATAAGGTCCAGACCGCTGCCCAATAAGAAGACGATGCCCCCGGCAACCAACCAACCCGAACCGACGAGGTACGCCGATGCTACGGTGATCGCAAAGGAAATAAGCGTCACCGCATTGGGGGTGAGTTTTAACGCTCTTAGTAATCGAGCGCCGGGTAGCTCAACGTATCTAAGGATGGATTCTCTTATCTGCTCTCTTCCCGGTACGGCCATTGGCTAAACTCAAACGTTCATGATAGAAGTCTTCAACCTGGGAGGCGACCCGGTCCCAACGGTACTGCGCAACCGATTTTAGGCCCTGAGCTCCAAGTTTGCTACGCAGTTCCGGGTCTCGGATCAGTGAACCCAAAGCATCGGCTAAGGATTCAGTGTTTTTTCGAGGAAATAGAAGGCCCTCTTGGCCGTGGGTCAAGATGCCGGCGTACCCTTCGATGTTTGAAGCGACCACCGGCTTTCCAGCGGCCATGGCCTCCAGCAATACTATGCCGAAGCTCTCCCCTCCGGTAGCAGGGGAACAGTATATATCGGCGCTGGCGTAGTAGCGCGGCAGGTCTCCGTAGGGAACCGCCCCGGTAAATACCACGTCCTGCAGGCCCCTTCCGCCCAACACGCTGTGGGATTCCTTATCCGGGCTGCCGGGACCAACGACAATCAGCCTGATATTCGGATGTTCCCACTTCAAGCGGCTGTAAGCCTCAAGCAGATACCTTAGCCCTTTGCGCTTCTCCAGACGGCCTAGGAACAAGATGTTTGTCTTGCCATCCTGGTATTCTGGCCAAGGGGCTGCCTTAGTGGAAAAGTGGTCCAAGTCTATCCCATTGGGGATAATCTTATATTCTCCGGGAAAGGTGTTGTTTACATAACGGAGTGCGGCCGGAGAGACCGCGATACCCCCATCCAACCGCTGGTGCCATCGCTTGATGATTGGCTGAGTGATGCGGTACATATGATCGTGCTTGTAAGAGGCGTGGAATGTGCCGATGTTGACTGCGTCGGAAAATTCCAGAACACAGAGAGGCAAGATTGGCGCCATGGGTTCGTGGAGGTGGACGATGTCAAAGGCTTCGCGCTTGAGCAACGCCCGGACTTTGGGGTACAGCCACCAAGAGAGGGAAACCCTGGCGGTGGATCCGCCGCTAGGTAATGGAACCGACCGGCCTAACGCGACGAAGGGCTCGTCATTCTCATTCTGCCGTGCTGGTGAATGAGGCGCCAGAACCTGTACTTCGTGGCCGAACCTGCCTAATTCCCGAGCAAGCTGCGTGACGTGGGCGGTCACTCCACCGGGCCAGGTGAAATCGTAGGGTGAAACCATTGCGATTTTCACGCAGACCCTCCAAAAGGTGTCCGGGAGATAACTAGAATCTAGGCTAGTCTATTTTGCGGATGAAGTCTTCTACCATCTCCCGAGCAACATCGTCGGTGAATTGGTCCGGAGGCGACTTCATGAAGTAGGCGCTGGGGCCTTGCAAAGCACCGCTGATGCCCCGGTCGAGAGCCAACTTGGCGCATCGCACCGCATCAACCACCACTCCGGCCGAGTTAGGGCTGTCCCAGACCTCCAGCTTGACTTCCATGTTGATCGGCGCACCGCCGAAGGAGCGCCCCTCGATGCGGATGTGGCACCATTTTCGGTCTTGGAGCCATGGTACGTGGTCGCTGGGACCAACGTGGATGTCATCGGGAGCGATCTCATCGTCCATCTGGGATGTAACGGCGGCGGTCTTGGAGATTCTCTTGGAGACGGTCCGTTCCCGTTCCAACAGGTTCAGGAAGTCGGTATTTCCGCCAAAGTTCAGTTGGTAGGTATTCACTATCTTTACGCCCCGGTCTTCGAAGAGACGGGTTAGGACCCGGTGGGCTATGGTCGCGCCCAGTTGCGATTTGATGTCGTCGCCAACTATGGGAACCCCCCGTTCTTCGAACCGCTTGCTCCAGTACTCTTCCTTGGCGATGAATACCGGGATGCAGTTGACCATGGCGCACCGGGCTTCCAGTATCTGCTCAACGTACCATTTGGTGGCCATCTCACTGCCGACTGGCAGGTAGTTAATCACCACGTCCACTTCGCGCTCTTTTAGGATGGATGTAATGTTGGCGGTAGAGTGGGGGGATTTCTTGACTAGGTGGGCTACGTACTTGCCGATACCGTCATGAGTCATGCCCCGTTCCACCGTTACGCCCATGTGGGGCACGTCGGAGAACTTCAAGGTGTTATTGGGCTCAGTGAAGATGGCTTCGGAAACGTCCTTGCCAACTTTATTCTGATCGATATCGAATGCTGCGACTACTTCGATGTCTTCGATTCTGTAGTCGCCAATCTTGTTATGCATAATCCCAGGGACATCGGCATCGTCAGGTAATTCCACGTATTCGTGTATCCCCTGTACGAAAGACGAGGCGCAATTTCCGACACCGATGATGGCTACCTTGATTTTCCCCACGTTTTGGGCTCCTTTACGGTGGTTACCCGTGCTTCAAGGCACTGGAACCAAGCTGGTGAATTTTAGCAAGTTCCTCTTGACGCTACAAGAGGCTGGCCAGCGGGAATTCTCTTGATGCCCGCTGATGGAATACTAAATCATGCGGCCGGAGGAAAGAATCGGAAGATTGCGGTTCGGTCGTCGTGCCGAAAACGTCTCCCCAATTGCTCCGGCATCCCGCCTTCTCCAAGGCGGCTTTCGACCATCCCGTTCACATTATTTGCTGCGACGTCAGGTGATGACGAGCCTCGGACGATGTCCGCCAATTCCTCTACAAGCATGTTGTCAGTCACGCCGTCGGTGGCCAGCACTAGACGGGTACCCGGCTCTATCGGCAGCTCGGTCCGGGCCAGGTTAGTCAGGGTTTCCATGGCCCCGATCGCTTTGGCCACTCCCACGTGCAGGAAACCGCCCATACGACCGGTTATCTGCCGGGTGGAGTCGCCGATTATGTGGAACACCGGGCTGTCTCCGGCGCTGATAACGTGCAGCTTATCGTCTTGGTACAGGATGATTGAGACGGTGGTCAGCAAGAACCGCCCACCCCCGACCTCGAAAAACTCCTGGTTGACCGCCTCAAGAGCGGCAACGATATCATCGGGCCCGTTGATGGTTGCCGCCGCTAGGGCGTCCACGACCGACTGGCTTGCCTCTTCGCCGCCGTGGCCGGTGACACCGTCCATAACGGCATCCATGAAGGAGTTATCGCCCAAGTCGCGGAGCAGAAAATTGTCCTCCCCATGGGAGGAATTATCTTGGAATGTAGCTACTGTGCTACTGAACATGTTCCTTGTTCCTCACTCCAGTATTACAGGTTTGATTCTCATCACCTGGTCTATTATATGTCGAATGCGGCTAGTTCAACGTCGGCATCGAAAAGGTACTTGTTCCAGTGGTCTTCCCTCAGCCAGTTTAATGCCTCTCCCCATATCGTGCGCAACTGGCCCGAGTCGTCCAATCTATCGTCCCGTTCGCCGACAGCCGCCAAGTAGGCATTCAAGTCTTGACGGAAGCCCTCGATATTCGTGTATGAACGGTCCCTGATTCTCGCAATCATGTCGAGAGCGGCGCTTCGCACCGGTTCGTCCGTATCGCCGAAGGTGGCGCCCATCTCGTCTAATTCTTGTAGAAAGTCTACCACCGGGCGTTGTCCGTGGGGGTCCCGGTAGGCCGCCGCCTCCGGTGGAGGAGTGTTCGGAGTGGCGTAAAACTTCAGCACTTCAAGGCAGAAGTCGTGTATGTCCTTGGGAGGCCGGCCCCGGCGGTCAGGCTCACTGTCCATCGATACCAGGTCGCCGCAGTCGACGACGGTGATAAGGCCGGTTGCCGGTTGGTAGAACAGGTTTTGCGGGCGAAGGTCCAATAATATGTAGCCGCCCTTGATGAACGATTCTTCAATCTTTAGCAGTTGCTCTTGAACTGGGAACTGAGCACTGTCCGGTGGGCGTACCAACGGGTGCAAGGCGAATAGGTTCTGGCCTACGCCGACTGGTACTCCTGTGATCCGGGCTCTCATGTCTCCCACCATCAATGGTATGCCCTTGGCCCGCTCCTCTACTATAACCGTGTATTCCTGGCCTAGGGAGTCGCCGTAGAAGGTGTCGTGGTTGCCCCGTTCCGTATATCCAACGATGGGTATTATATTCTCGGTGGCATCGCCCATCTGTTCCAGAACTTGAAGAGTACGGTCGGTGCGTTCTTCCGTGCTGATGTGCATTCCGCGGCTTATCATCTGGGGTACTGGGCGCTTCAAGACCACTTGTTTACCGGTCTCTTGGTCCACCGCCGCTCGCACTTCGTAGTCGGCGCCGGAACCCAATATGCCAGAGGTTTGAAAGCGGTCAAGCTCGACTTTTTGCATCAATATTTGTCCGATCGCCCTTCGCCCCACCAAGAGTCACGGCACCAGTTTAGGCCATGGCTACATCACAACCTGCGTGGACAGTCCGATGGTACCCCCTCGCAGGTCAAAATGCAATAAATCAGGACCACTTCGCCAGGGTTTCACGCCTGTGGGCGGGAGCCTGGAGATGCTAAGGCTTAAACTAGGCCGAGGGGCTTCGGTACCCTAAAGTCACCCACTCTTCTCGAGGCCATTCATGGGTAAGAGTAAAGCCCAGATCCACCAGGATGGTGTGGACATCTTCCCGTTGGGTCTCCATCAATCCGGATGCGATCAGATATCCGCCCGGAATCAGGGTTGGCAAGATTTGAGGAGCGCGTTCCCCGACGGCCCGGGCGGATATGTTGGCCACCACTAGGTCAAACTGCTCCTTCCCAGCCAAGGGATGGGGGACCGATCCCTGGGTTAACGCCACCAGTTTCTGAACCCTTGTGCGGCGAAAGTTCTGCCGGGCCGCACGCACCGCTTGAGGGTCGATGTCCAACGCGACTACGCGTGACGCCCCTAGTTTGGCGGCGGTGATGGCGAGTATGCCGGAGCCGGTTCCTACGTCCAGAACGGCCATGCCAGGCTGGAGTAGATCCTCCAAGGCCTGCAGACAGGTGTAGGTGGTGGGGTGGTAGCCGGTGCCAAAGGCCATGCCAGGGTCCAGTTCAATCAACACGTCGCCGGGTTGTTCTTCGTATTCTATCCAAGTTGGCTTAATCACCAACTGGCGGCCCACTCTTAGCAGGTCGAAGTGGGACCGCCACTGGCTTTGCCAGTCCTGCTCTTCGGGAACAGGGGTGATGGTCAGGCCTTCCATCGGCTCTAGGATGGCGATCAACTTCAGCCCTACGTCTATGCGGGCCAGGCGCTGGCGGGAATTGGCTGGCAGATAGGTACGCATCAACACCAGGTCAGTGCCGGCCTGCTTCTGCGCCGGTTCCCGCTCCATGGAAAGACCGCGCCCGTAGCGGCTGAACAGGTAAGAAACCGGTTCTACGTATTCATAAGGTACCCGGATACTAAGCTCTTGCCAGGCCATTAACTCTCCGAAAAAAACCCGGGAGGCAAAGCTACCCGGGCGTTTGGTTCAGAATCTTGTGGATCTAGGGCGGGTGTGATGATTGCGCCGGACTACCGGCCGTTTTCCTTAACTATTATCCAGAGAGGATCCCTTGCGTCCTAAGACCTAACTCAGGACTTCCTTAATCTTCTCGAAGATTCCCTTGTCGCCGTCGTCATCGGAATCTTGATTGCCGCTGGAGTCATGGCCGGATTGTTTGGAGTTGAGCGAGAGGGCCAATTCCTCCAGCAACTTGCGCTGCTCCGGGTCCAGCGCCTGGGGAACTTGCAGGTTTACCAGAACCCTCAGGTCTCCGCGGCGGTTGCCGTGGAGGTGGGGGACTCCCTTGCCCCGGATGCGGAATTCCGCGCCCGGTTGTGTACCCTGGGGGACTTTGATTTTTTCGGTGCCGCCGTCCAGGGTTGGAACTTCTTTTTCCACGCCCAGAGCTGCTTCCGCGACGTTGACGGGAAGAGCATATAAAAGGTCATTGCCTTCCCGGTAGAAATCTTTGTGTTCGCGTACGTCAAGGTGCACGTAGAGGTTCCCGGCAGGTCCGCCATCCCGGCCCGTGTCACCTTCTCCGGTAAGGCGGACCTGCATCCCAGCCTCTACTCCGGCGGGGATGGTAACGGCGATTTTTCGCTTGCGCCGGTCCACGCCAGTGGCGCGGCAACTGGTGCAGGGAGTCTTGATGACCTTTCCGGATCCCCGGCAGGCTGGACAAGGTGTAACTTGAGCGAACTGGCCGAAGATGCTTCTCTGGGAGCGGCGAACTTGACCGTTGCCCCGGCAGGTTGTGCAGGAGCTTACCTCGGAACCCGGTTCGTTGCCCGCTCCCGAACATCGCTGACATGATTCTTGACGGGTGATTTCAACTTCACGCTCGGTGCCGAAAACAGCCTCGTTGAAATCGAGGATAACGCGTTGTTGGAGGTCGTCGCCTCGTTGGGACCGGTTCTCCCGGCGTCCCGAGACGTCGCCGAAGAAGGAATCAAAGATGTCGCCGAATCCGCCGAATACGTCGAATCCATCGAAGGGGCGGTCTTGTCCACCGTTGGAGCCAACACCGGCACGGCCGAAGCGATCGTATTGAGCCCGCTTCTTAGGATCTGACAGTACCTGATAGGCTTCGTTGATTTCTTTGAATTTGTCTTCCGCGCCCTCGCTCTTGTTGCGATCGGGATGGAACTCCATGGCCTTTTTGCGAAAGGCCTTGCGTATTTCCTCTTCATTGTCGGTTCTGGCTACTCCCAGAGCCTCATAGAAGTCCTTGTCGGCCATGCAATGTCACCTGCTGAATCTAACTGAATAGATGCGATCCAAAATATTATAGTGCAGCCCGGCGATAGGCTCAATAGCGCACGATGTACCGCAATGAGTGACAATCGGCGTTTCCGGGCTCGTCCAACCAGGGAGAAACCCTCTTATCAGCATGGGCACAAAAGGGCTGTATACATAAAGGTGTATATAAAGTATAAATCAGGTTCTCAGAGGCCTGTCTTTCCTTGACACCAGTGACCCCCATGGTTAGCATATTAGGTTAAGTGTGGTAACCGATTTACTCAGCGCACTAGACGAATTAAGGAGAGGCGATAACGTGGCTAATATCATTATCAACATAGTCCTCGCCGTCCTCGCGGTTGCTGGGTTAGGGGTATCTGCTTGGTTGATCCTCAGATCTAAGTTTGACGGTACAAAGGTAGACAGCGCCAGGGAGAGAGCTGAAACCATAGTGACGCAGGCGGAGGAAGAGCAACGTAAACTCCTCCTTGCTGCTCAAGAAGAGGTTCTTAGGCTCCGCACCGAAGGTGAGAACGATGTTAAAGAGCAACGCCAGGAGCTAAACCGGCAAGAACGCCGGTTCTTCCAGCGGGAAGAGCAACTGGAACGGAAGACCGAGAACCTAGAGCAGATGCAGAATGAGCTTTCAGGTAAAGAAACTGAGGTCCAACAGGCCTTGGTGGAAGCCGAAGAGCTTAAGGGTAAACAGTTGGAAGCTCTCGAAAGTGTAGCCGGCATGAATGTTGCCGACGCGCGTCAGATAGTCGTAAAGCGGGGTGAAGAAGAAGCCCAGCACGACCTGTCCCGCCGGTATTATGAGCTGGAAAAAGAACACAAAGCCCGAGCGGACGATAACGCCCGCAAGATTATTACCCTGGCTATCAACCGTCTAGCAACGGATGTCGTTTCTGAGGCGACAACCTCGGTAGTACACCTGCCCAACGATGAAATGAAAGGTCGTCTCATCGGCCGAGAAGGGCGAAACATACGAACATTGGAATCCCTGACTGGGGTAGATGTAATCATCGACGACACCCCAGAGATTGTAACAATCTCCTGCTTTGACCCGGTTCGCAGGGAGATTGCCCGATTAGCGTTGGAGAAACTGATCTCCGACGGCCGGATCCAACCGGCTCGCATCGAAGACGTGGTACTGCGTTCCCAGAAGGACATGGAACAGACCATCTGGAAAGCTGGGGAGCAGGCAACCTTCGACGTTGGCATAAGTGGTCTGGACACGGAGTTGATAAAGCTCCTGGGTCATCTCAAATACCGCTATAGCTACGGTGAAAACGTACTACAGCACTCCATCGAAGTCGCTCTGCTGTCTGGCATGCTGGCTGCTGAAGCCGGTGCCAACGTAGAGATAGCTAAGATGGGTGGTTTACTACACGATATCGGAAAGGCCCTGACTCATGAGATTTCCGGGCCACATGCCGAGATTGGCGCGGAGATTGCGCAGAAGCACGGCATCAACTACAGTTCCTACCGGGGAATCCTCGAGCATCATGACGACGAGCATGAGACCATCGAGTCTTTCTTGATAGCCAGCGCCGATGCGATCAGCGCAGCCCGGCCCGGGGCTCGCAAAGAGTCCTTGGAACTCTACGTTAAGCGGCTTAAAGACTTGGAGCAGGCCGCCGCAGGCTTTGATGGCGTGGAGCGGGTTTTTGCGATCCAAGCCGGTCGTGAAGTAAGGGTGATGGTTAAACCGGAGGACATGGATGACGCCGAGTCGGCCTCGCTGGCTCGGAACATCGCTCGGAAAGTAGAGGAAGACCTGGTCTTCCCCGGGCAGATCAAAGTAACGGTTATTCGGGAAACCCGCAACGTGGAGTTCGCTCGGTAGGGGATCAACCCCCACTTGTGAAAGCGTTGCACTAGGCAACTAAACGAACGGCAAAGGTAGACTTGGATGAGGGGACCCAAGAACCAAAACTTGGGTCCCCTCTAACTATATTGAACGATTGATTTCCGGCTTGGTTCATCGATCGGATTTCTCGTAAAGGAAATCGGCTTTGCGTATCCTTATGATTGGGGACATCATCGGCAAACCGGGTAGGCGGGCAGTGCGAAGCTTGCTGGGAGACCTCCGCCGGGAACACAGCATAGACATGGTCATCGCCAACGGTGAGAACGTGGCCGGGGGATTCGGCATCACCGTAGAAACTGCTTACGAGCTGATGGAGAGCGGTGTCGACGTTATCACCTCCGGGAATCATATCTGGGACCAGAAAGAAATAATCCCTCACATGGATGAGGGCTTGCCATTACTACGTCCGGCCAACTATCCCGACGCTCCGGGGCAGGGTTACTTGATTCAAGACGGCGTGATGGTGATGAACCTGATGGGCCGCGTTTTTATGCCGGCTCTGGACTGCCCATTCCGTACCGCCAGCCGGTTGCTGAAAGAAGCTGGCAGAGAAGACGCCCCTGGGGTAGTCATCGTGGACTTCCATGCCGAGGCGACATCCGAGAAGCAAGCCATGGGCTGGTATCTGGACGGCCGCGTCAGTGCGGTTCTGGGTACCCATACCCACGTGGGCACCGTGGACGGCCGGATCCTCCCCAAAGGGACCGCATGCCTGTCGGATGTGGGAATGACGGGTCCTATAGATTCTGTCATCGGTAGTGAACCCGAGGATGTCCTGACGCGCTTCCTCACCGGTATGCCCCATCGATTGTCGGTGGCTGGCGGTCCGGTAAAGATGAACTCTGTCCTTTTAGACATAGACACTGAAACTGGAAAGGCGTTATCCATCGAGCGCCTAGACATGATGGAGAGCTAGAATGAGCGCTCTGGTCGACTTACACCTTCACACAACCGCTTCCGATGGCCGGTTGTCTCCCACCGAACTGATCCACCTATTGGCCAGTCAGGGATTGAAGCAGGTGGCAATATCGGACCACGATACCACCGAGGGGCTGGCGGAGGCTTTCGCAGCGGCTGAAGAATTCCCGGATATGCGGATAATACCCGCGATAGAACTCAGCACCGACATTCCCGGCGACGAGGTCCACATGCTGGGCTACTTCCTTCGGCATGAGGATGAAGAGTTGCAAAAGATTTTGCGGGAGTTCCGCATGGGCCGTTTGGAACGGGGCCGGATGATGGTCGAGAAGCTGGCCACCCTGGGCATCAACATCGAATGGGAACGGGTTCAGGAGATTGCCGGGGAAGGATCGGTAGGCCGCCCTCACATAGCCCTGGCCATGGTCGAGAAGGGATACTGCAAGGAACCTAAAGATGCCTTCCCCGAATACTTGGGCCGGAACGGTTCAGCCTATGTTGAGCGGTCTAAGATGACGCCTCCGGAAGCGGTAGAGATGTTGATACGCTTCGGCGCTGTCCCGGTGCTGGCTCATCCCGCTTACCTGAATGACATGGAAACTACCATCGCCGAATTGGCTGAGGCGGGCATCGTGGGTTTAGAGGTTCACTACGCCCAGTTCAGCCCGGAGACCGTGCAACAACTCGCCGGGTTGGCGGATCGTTACGGCCTTATTCCCTGCGGCGGCAGCGATTACCACGGTCTTGGAAATGAAGGAGAACCGCTGCCCGGCACACTAGGACCGCCCCCTGAAACGGTGGGTCTGCTTGAAGAGGCGGCGAGCAAGATTGCCGCGGCAGCTGGACGATAGGCACGACATCCCTCCTGCCATGGCTATCGAATTAGCAGGTCTGTACATCTTTTCCTACTTGGTGGGGTCGATTCCCACTGCCTACCTGATTGGCAAACTGGCCAGGGACGTAGATCTCCGGAGCTACGGCAGCGGCAACGTCGGAGGTTCCAACCTTTTTCGCCACGTAGGTAAATGGTGGATGGCCCCCTTGGGCGTGTTGGATGTGCTGGTAAAGGGGGCTGGTCCCATCTGGTTCGGCGTATATGTTATGGATATGGACCGCACAGCCCCGCTGCTGGTTATCGCTCCCCTAATCGCAATATTGGGCCACAACTGGAGCATCTACCTGAGATTCCAGGGAGGCCGCGGCATCGCCGTCGTCGCCGGCAGCCTTTTGGCGCTGTCCCCGATACTGCTGGCCGCATTCGTACTGGTTGCGATGGCCGGATGGGCAGTTACCAGGAGCGCTGGCGTTTGGGTGTTGATTTCGTTACTGCTGTTGCCCTTATGGGCGATTCTGTCGCCACCATGGGTAATCTTGGGTGGCGACCAGATAGTATTGAGTGCGTATTTCGGGGGGCTGTTGGTATTGGTGGTTATGAAGCGGTTGCTGTCTAACTGGACCCCGCTTTATGATGGACTACCCAAGAGAAAAGTGCTGCTGAATCGCCTTTTTCGGGACCGCGACGTAGACAACCGAGCCGACTGGGTTGGGGATTGGCGTCCGGAACAAGGGTCTAATATGCAGTCCGAGACCTAGCAATCGCGGCACGCAAGGGTTCGACAAGCCTGTCCTGAGCCTGCCTAAGGGCTCACCCCTAATGGAGATGGGATCCACCGTTTATTCCGAGCTTGCCGAAGAACCTTGCCCCTGTAAGCTAAAACGAGTGGGATCGTCAAATGGCTAGGATATCAGTGAGTTTGGCGTGAGCATGAACCAACCACAACATGAAGATCTGAATCAAGAGACGGCGAAGTACTGCTACTGGCATCCCGACGCCGAAACGGGGCTGTCGTGCAGCCAATGCGGCAAATCCGTCTGCACCCAGTGCATGGTGCAAGCCCACGTAGGGATCCGGTGCCGCGAGTGCGGTAAAGCGGTTCGGATGCCGACCTTCGACGTTAGTCGCGGTCACTACGCTAGAGCCATCGGAATTGGGGCGGGAGTGGCTATCGGAGGAGGACTGGGATGGGCGTTGCTTAACTTTCTGTTCGGCGGCATCCCGTTCCTGACGTCGTTGATAGCCGTTGGCATCGGATATGGCGCCGGAGAGTTAATCAGCCGATCGGTCAACGGTAAGCGGGGCAACGGGCTCGCTTGGATCGCTGGTTGCTCGGTGGCTGGAGCCTTTGCGGTGAGTTGGCTGGTATTCCCCTCATTCGGACCCTTGATTCTGCTCTTCGTCGGTTTCAGTGTCTACACCGCTGTTAAGAGGGTCCGATGATTCCTGCCACAGCGTTTGGACCGTCTCTCGGATGACAGATCCCTCGAAGCCCCGGCGCTGCAAGAAGGACCATAGGCGCTGGCGGAACTTGGTGAATTCTTCTCCAGCCAACCTCAATGCCAGGCTCTGTCCGGCGCGGTAGGCGTTCCCCAGGCCGTCGAAATCCTCCAGGGCCTCCCTGATTGTCTCCTCCGGTATGCCCTTGCCCCGGAGTTCCAGGCGCAACAGACTCTTTCCTCGTGGACGTCGGCGTTCCCGATTGCTGCGCCATTGGGCGGCGAAAGCGGCGTCGTCCAAGTATCCTTGTTCCGTGAGGGAAGTGATGACGCGTTCGATGGTCTGGACGCTGTACCGAGGGGCAAGGCGGCGGCGTACCTCGGCTTCACTGCGCCCCCGGTAGCCAAGGAGGCGCAGTGCGGCGCTTCTGGCAGCTAAGTAGTCGTTGTTGCGTTCCGAAGCGCCGTTGGTGAGTCCTGGCGTATCGGGTTTCTCGGGAGGTTCGGCTCCCCGGTCAGGTATGTACATTAGCGAACCTAATAGGCCCCTTCGGCCACGATTGGTGGCTTAACGAAGGGGCCTCGGTACCGATGCTTTTGAGGCGGGGGTCTACTCCTCTGCCTCAGGTTCCGTAACAGTGGGGATGGCGTATTCGTTTCCGGCTGCTTCCGGGCTGGCTTGGTCAGCAGGGGCTGCTTCGGGTTCGGGTTTGGCCATAACTTCGCGTATCCGAGCTTCGATGGAGTCGGCAATCTCCAGATGCTGCGTCAAAAACTCCTTTGAGTTTTCCCGCCCTTGGCCCAACTTGGTGTCTCCGTAGGAGTAAAACGCGCCCGATTTCTTGAGGACTCCCTGGTTTGCGCCTAGCTCCAAGAGGTCTCCCATCCGGCTGATGCCCTGGTTGAACATGATGTCAAACTCGGCAACACGGAACGGGGCCGCGACTTTGTTCTTTACGATCCGGGCGCGAACCCGGTTGCCCATCACCTCTGAGCCCTGTTTGATAGATTCTATCCGGCGTAGGTCTATACGCACCGAGCTGTAGAACTTGAGGGCGCGTCCTCCCGGGGTTACCTCCGGGTTTCCGTAGGTGACACCAATCTTCTCCCTCAGCTGGTTGATGAAGATTACAGCGGTGCGGGAGCGATGGATCGCCGAAGTCAGCTTGCGGAGCGCTTGGGACATGAGACGGGCTTGTAGGCCCATATGGGAATCGCCCATGTCTCCTTCAATCTCTGCCTGTGGGACCAATGCGGCTACGCTGTCGATGATTATCGAGTCGATGGCACCGCTGCGCACTAATTGCTCAGTGATGTCCAGGGCCTGCTCGGCACTGTCCGGCTGGGCGATGAGCAGACTCTCCACATCTAGGCCGCAGTGTCCCGCATATACCGGATCCATTGCGTGCTCTACGTCGATGTAGGCGGCAAGGCCTCCCAGTTTCTGGGTTTCGGCCATGATGTGGATGGCCAGAGTGGATTTTCCTGCCGACTCTGCTCCGAATATCTCCGTCACCCGGCCGCGGGGTATGCCGCCGGCGCCCAAGGCCACGTCTAAGGCCAAAGAACCGGTCGGTATAACTTCAGTCGTAAGCCGCTCGGCGGCTTCTCCCAATCGCATCACGGCGCCCTTGCCGTAGTCCTTCTCGATGTGAGAAAGGGCGATTTCCAGCGCCGCTTGCTTGTCACTGTCCATGTTTGTTGCCATCATCCCTCCGTCCTGGCTGGAATATTGGCGCATCCTAACATAGGTTTTCTAGGACCAACAAGGGTCAAATGTCAGAAGACCAAAACGGAAAAGCTATGTCTTTCGTTCGTTATTCTGAATGAGGTTCAGGGTCTCGATGGGGTGTTAGATAAGTTTTGTCGGGCCAACCGGCCCGAGTTTAAAACTCTCAATTCCCGCCTTTGAAGCCGATGGTCGCTTCACCGTTTTCAACAATCACGGGGGTGACCCTTTCGCCACCGGTGAGACTGAGTAAGTCGTCGACCTTGTCCTTTTCTTTAGAAACGTCAATCTCAACGAAGGGTATGCCGCGCTGGCGGTAATCCATCTTGGCTGCGCCGGAGAAAGCGCAGTCCGGGTGGGTATAGATAATAACGGTGGTTTCGCTGGCTTGGGTCACGTCAGACTCCCTTTGCATCAGATTGGGTATCCTCCTATTGTAAGGTTGGATGCTCAGATGTTCAACGAGATAACATGTCGGCGGTCCAGATTTTCATGGTATGCTTTTGTTGATTTATTTCTCAATCTGCGAGTCCCCCGGCCATCACCCAGGTCCTCCTATGGGACCGGCGGTGCCGGTTTGAGCGATTATGCCCTCCACCGACCGATTGCTAGCCGAACTTGGCGAGTTGCTGACAGAGAACTCCATCGGCACGGCTCGATTGACTCCCAGGCCCAGGGGCGGGAGATTGACCGGGGAACCACGCCGTGCGCTGGAGCAAGCGTTGGCCTCTTTTGAAGACTCGACTACGTCGTTGGCCTTTCTGGTCTACGGCAACGGGTGTTTCGCCGTGGGCCGGTATGCGGATGCGGCTGCTGTTTACCAAGGCATTCTAGAGCCTCAACCCGATGAGTTGGATGCCAGATTCAATCTGGGCCTGACCTATCTCAGGCTTAGGGATCCCCGCCATGCAGTAGAGGCCTTGACCATGGTCCTTGGCCAGGAGCCTGCATTGCCCGAGGCTCATTATCAATTGGGTAACGCCTACGACGATATGGGCGAAGGAGAATTGGCTCTGTCAGGGTATGACAGAGCCATCGGATTGCAGCCCGGCTACCTACAGGCCATCTACAATAAGGGCGTTGTATTGGCCAAGCTAGGCCGTCATCAAGAGGCAGTCGCGGAGTTTGACGAGGCTATTACGCTGCGGCCGGGTTTGTCCAACGCATACATGAACCGGGGCGCCTCCCTGGACGAATTGGGCCAGCATCTAGCCGCGATAAACGACTACACCGTGGCGATCGAATGTAATCCGGAGAACGCCGACGCCTATTTTAACCGCGCCAGGACCAACTACTTTTTGGAAAACATCTCAGCCACTGTCGAGGACTATTCTAAAGTCATCAGCCTGACGCCCGACGATGCGGAGGCCTACAACAACCGAGGTCTGGCTTTCGACGCCTTGGGCGATTACGAAAGTGCGTTGGATGACTACAGCAAGGCGGTATCTCTGCGGCCAGACTTTGCCGAGTCACTAAGCAATAAGGGCGCCGCTTTAGAGGCGTTGGGAAACACGGAGGAGGCGCTGGACGACTATCTTGCCGCCCTGACAGCAGCTCCGGGCTTTGCGGCAGCCCACTACAACGCCGCCCGGCTTTACGCTCAATTAAGTGATGTTGACCGGTGTCTTCCCCATCTGGAAAAAGCGATGCAGCTAGTCCCTGACCTACGATCGGAAGCCAACGACGATGATGAATTGGGATGGGTGCTGAAGCTGAGCCGCCTGAAGCAGGAACGAGGACCAGGTTCTGAGGATCAGAGGGGTTAGCGGTTCTCCGGCGCGGCAGGACCAAGGTCTGCGTCCGAGTCCGCGTCCAAGTCGATGTCTAGCTCTAGGTCGAGGAGTATCTCTTCCTCACCCGGAAGATCGATTCTGCGCCGGCGGGCGATAGTGCTGCGAACGAGGACGAATCCGGCCAGACCTGTTAGTCCCAATACCATCTCTTGGTCCACCTTGTAGTAGAGACTCAGACCGATCAGGACAGCGAAACAGGCCGCGATTCCCCAAGATGAGCGCCAGATAGACCGCCGCGTCACCAGTATCACCGCGAATCCGGTGGCTATACCCAGTAGAGCCATGCTCGGTATCACCGCCAGGGTTACGCCCATTAAGGAAGCCATTCCGTCGCCGCCACGAAACCCGGCGAACAACGATTTCCAATGGCCGAAGATAGCTGCCCCACCGGCCAACAGAACCAGAAGACTGGAAACGTCCAGCATCTGGGCGATGATGACGGCAGCCGAGCCCTTGGCCACATCTCCGATGAACACCAGCGTACCCGTGCGGCGGCCAACGTTCCAGAAAACATTGGCGGTACCGGCCATTTGGCTGCCGGTGGAGAAGATGTCCACTCCCCGTAACCGGGCTGCGATCAGCGCGAAGGGGATAGAGCCTAGAAGATAGCCTACCAGGACGGCGGCTATAACTTTCTGAATTATGACGTAGTCGATGGGCACTTAACTATCGTCACTCCGTTGAAAAGATTGAACGGACTTTTGAAAGCCCTTACTTAGATACTACATCAGCCAGGCTCCCAGGGGAATAGGCAAATGGCCACAAATCAGTTGTCCGATGTGCCTATCTTCGTCTAGAGGTTCCAATGGAAACGGGGGTGGCCCTTCATTTGCCGCACTTGATTTAGTCAACGATGAAAGAGGCCTTGGGAGTATCCCCAAGGCCTC
>CAXEOX010000013.1:0-40819 GCA_963997925.1 uncultured bacterium | reverse complement strand
GCATCCCTCCTAAGCGTTCCGCCCGGTCTTTGATGTTGGGTAAGCCGTAGCCCCGTCCCAATTCGGCCGTTTCCAGATCGAACCCATCCCCATCGTCGGCGATGTCCAGCGTCAGTGTGTCATCGGATATGGACACCGAAAGTGTAACGGTCTTTGCATTCGCGTATTTCTCTATGTTGGAAAATGACTCCTGGAAGATGTGCCACAGGTTAACCGCATATTGTTCGGATAGGACGGACATATCCACCGGCACATCTATCTTAACCTTTACGCCGCTGCGGTCCTCCAGATATTGAACCAGTGACGCCGGCACCTCATCAAGTCTTCCGCCCTGAAGCTCCCGGGGTCTCAGGTCCATGATGTAGGACCGGATGTCAGCGATGGACTGATTCAGGTCGCCGACAACCGAGTCGATACGCGGTCTAACTTCCTGCGGCTCCTTGTCGGCCCGGCTGGCGATATCCTCAAGGGTCAGTCCGGCGGCGTAGATAGACTGGATAACACCGTCGTGCAGGTCTCTGCCGATGCGGTCGCGGAAGAACGCGACCGCCAGGCTTCTGGATTGGTCGCGCTGCTGCCGGTGGAGTTGAATGTTTTCAACTGCCACCGCCAACTGGTCGGCCAGGGTTTCCAAGGTCTCTACATCGCTGTCGTCAAAGGCGTCAGGTTCCATCCCTTCGACGTTTATAACGGCAACGACTTGCTCTCTCACCGTGACTGGCACGGCCAGGTTGGAGCAGGCGGCATCCCCATCCACCAGAGAATAATATCGGGAATCTTTGGCAACGTCGTTCGCCACCACCGTCTGCCCATGCTTGGCAGCCCATCCGGAGATTCCCTGATCCATCGGCCTGATTCCGTCAAGAGGGACCTTATCTTCCATTATTCCTACCAGCGCTCGTAACTGCAGTGTGCTGTTGGCTTGGTCCACCCAGAAAACCTGGACATTTTCATAACTGAAGCCTTCCCTCAGGAGGTCGGCCACCGCCTGCAACAATTCACCCAGGTTGGGAATCAGGGCCAATTCCCGGCCAGCACGGTTCAAAACGTCCAACTGGGTCGATCGCCTGGACTCGTTCTCGAATAGCCGAGCATTCTCGATGGCGACAGCCAACTGAGCCGCGAAGATGGACAGCAAGGCCTCGTCGTCTTCGGAGAACTCTTCGGCGCCAATCTTGTTGGCCAGATAAATATTGCCCAGAACACGGCATTTATAGACGATTGGCACGCCCAGGAAGCTCTTCATCGGGGGATGATTCGGCGGAAATCCCACCGACTGGGGACGTTCGAACAAGTCCGGCAAGCGGATGGGATTGTGGTCTGTCCTCAACAACCCAAGAACACCTTTTCCGACCGGCAAGCCGCCGATACGGTCACGTTCCTCTTGGCTGATGCCCGACGTCAGGAAGTGGGAGCGGCCACCATCAACTGGATCACCCAGACCTCCTTCTCTCCTCCGCTGGTAGCGGTGGGAGTTAAAGCCGACTCCACCAACCACCACCACATCAGAGACACCGGTGTCTTTGCGGTCAACATTCTAGGGAAAGACCAATTGGACCTGGCGTTCAACTTCTTCAAGACCCACGAGAGGGAGGGCGATTCCATCGGCGGACAGCAGTTCGAGGCCGGCAAGGAAACCGGTTGCCCTCTGTTGCTGAACTCTCCGGCCTGGTGGGAATGCAAGGTAGTAGGTGAGGTGGCTGAAGGCGACCACACCATGTTCGTCGGCGAAGTCGTGGAAGCCGGAGTCAGGTCGGAGGACCAAGCCATCCTGATGCGGGACCATAACCTGAACTACGGCGGCTAACCCCAGACCGAATTTTCCGCCGGTATATCCAGCAAAAAGAAAGCCCGGCCACTAAGTGGCCGGGCTTTCTTTTTGAGCGTTTTAACTCAGACGTTGGTGAGCTTAGTCTGTGACCAGGTTAGGAGTCGGGTCAACGGGCAAACCGGGGTGTCCGGTCAGCGCCATTCCTTCTTCCTGCATCTCCCGAGCCCGCTTCTTGACGTTAACCAGAACTTCCTCAACCTTGTTTACGTCCAGATCGGCGGCGATACCGGGGTATCCGGCACGCTCTAGCATCGCACCCAGGTTTTTGCCATCGAAGGCATCGAAAACCCAACCGAGGGGATCTTCGACCAAGGTCCGGTCCCAATAGATCCGGTGGTTCTTGTTTCTGGGACCATAGTGGTAGTGGGGGCCGTCCCAGAAGATATCGAAGGCCATGAGTTCAGTCTCTTCCTTAAAGGACTTATCCGTAGACCCACCAATGTCAGCCAGGACGTGGACCGCTAGTCCGCCGTCGCCGACGGGTAGACGCCGCATCTCCAGTCCGAACTTGATGTTCCCAGCATCGTAGACATCCGTGCCACGATTGTGCTTGACCGTATTCCGCTTGGAAGCGAAAAGTTCCCTGGCGCAGTCGTCTAGTTGGGGAAGAATCAGGGATACTTCTTCAAGATCAACCTTCGCGGCAATCTCAGGGTATCCCGCTCTCTCCAGCATGACCGGGAGCTTCGTCCGAAGGGTCTTGATTGTCCAACCGATAGGGTTTCCATCGGCTATCGGGTCCATCCGGAACAGGTTACCTGATCGCGGCAGCCCGTCCACTTCGTCGCCAAGCATCTGTGGCCCGGTCGCCTTGAAATCGGGGTTTTCGGGACCGTAGATGTAGCTCTTCTCAATGTCGAAGCAGTTGAAACGTAGAAGAATCGTCTGCTTACCGTTGACATCACTCACGACCGTAATCGCGATCCCTTGGTCGGCATGGTCTTGAATGTTGCCGTCCCACAGTTCATGCCTGACGATGAACGTCAAGGGACCCGCCGTGAATCTAGTTTTTTTCTCTGCTTGAACCATTTCTAGGACCACCTCGTAAAGATTTTGGGTAGGGTAAATAGAACCAATACGGATGTATCTAGGGACATATTAGCATAAAAACGATTTGTCCACCCCCAATGCCAGGTTGCTCTACCAAGACGTTTACATCTTCCAATTATTCAGTTTTATTTAGGCGTTCTACGCATATTATTTATCATGCTGCACCATATTTTGAATATGTGCCACTTGGTACAAGTCAGGGGTCCATTCGGCCCTATTTGGTCGCCCGCCCATGTAATAAGCTACCGGTGTAGAGGGGTTCCCGGACCGATACCGAATCAACCAGAGTCATTTCGGACGCGGCGCCTCTCTCCCGAACCAATCAACGAAAAACCAGGAGGTGGGTATGGTTTCCAAATGGGTTTTGAACCATACGCGGAAATACCCTAGTACCACCCCCGCCGAACCTTGTTAGGGAGATACAAGGACCGTTTCAGAAGCGGCGGGGGTTATAGGAAAGCCGGAAGTCACGCGACAATTCAGATAGCCGATGCCCGCGCCTATCCCATCAACTGCCAACAGGCGGGTTGGTCGAGAAGATGTAAACGGCAGAGTGGCCGGCAGATAAGATCGTATAGATCGAGATAAACGCGAGGCTGATGGCGTCGCCAACAAGCAAGAACGGCCAGGCCCCTTGAAATTAAAGGGACCTGGCCTTATCTTTTGACAATTCAGAGGTGAGAATGATTCAAAACTCCCGCACGCTGTTCATGACCCGTGGAGAGATTTCCCGAACGATACAAAGGATGGGCCGGGAGATTAGGAGAGATTATGAGGGCAAGTCCCCGCTCCTGGTGGGCGTCCTTAAAGGCTCTTTTATCTTCATGTCAGACCTGGTCAGAGAGATTAGCATACCTCTCACAGTAGACTTCGTTCAAGCCCAGAGCTACGTCTCCACCGAGTCCACCGGTCAAGTGAGCATCGCGTCTGGTCCTCTGAGCGGACTTCAGGACCGCCACGTCCTTATCGTCGAGGACATCGTCGATACCGGCACTACAATCTCCCACTTGATGACGCTGTTCCAGGAGGAGAACCCGGCATCCTTAAAGCTCTGCTCTTTCTTAGACAAACCGTACCGCCGGGATGTCCCAGTCAAGGTCGACTATCTGGGAATCGTCGCACCCAACAAGTTCGTTGTCGGTTACGGCATGGACCTGGATCAAGAACATCGTTACCTTCCCGACCTTTGGATTTTGGGCGACGCCGGGAGTGTCGCTTAGACCCCTGAACCTAACCAGCTAGGACTCGTGGAAGCCGCCCGTCGTTCCGGCCTACGCCGGAACCCAGAATAGTTCGCCGGGTCATACGCTATTTCCCACCAACACTCGGATCCCCGCATACGCGGGAATGACGGCGGTTGTAGCAGTCCTGAAAGCTGAAGAGTACAATCCCACCAAATACCGACTATCCTCAACCTGTATCAGGTGAAATACAATGGCTTTGGAACCGGATCAACTGTTAGATATGTACCGAAGGATGGTAACCATCCGAACCTTTGACGAGCGGGCCGCCGATGAGCTGCACGCCGGCAACATCCCGGGGGCGGTCCACTCCTACATCGGCCAGGAAGCGGTGGCGGTCGGGATCTGTTCGGCCTTGAAGCGGGAAGACAAGATTACCAGCACCCACCGGGGCCACGGCCACACCATCGCCAAGGGAGCCGACATCAGATTCATGATGTGCGAGTTATTCGGACGCAGCAACGGATACTGTCACGGCAAGGGCGGCTCCATGCACATCGCCGACTTCAGCGTGGGGATGCTGGGAGCGAACGGCATCGTTGGCGCGGGACTACCCCTGGCCACGGGAGCGGCCTTGGCGGCCCAGTTGGAAGGCGCTGGCGGAGTGGCCGTTTCTTTCTTCGGAGACGGCGCTTCCAACGAAGGATCGTTCCACGGCTCATTGAACCTAGCATCCATCTGGAAACTCCCCGTGCTATTCGTATGTGAAAACAACCGGTGGGCTTCCGGGAACTCTGCCGCAGCCACTAATTCCGTAGAGGACATATCCGTACGGTCGGTCAGTTACAACCTGCCGGGAGTCACCATAGATGGAACGGATGTCCTGGCGGTGTACGAGACCGCTGAGCTGGCAGTACAGCGAGCCAGGAACGGCGAGGGTCCCACTTTGATCGAATGCAAAACCTTCCGCTGGCGTCTCCACGCCGAGCAACGCAACGACCCGGCGGACCCGCGCCCTCAAGAGGAAATCGAGATGGGGCCTCAGCATGACCCCATAGCTACCTTTGCCAGCCACATGACGCAACAGGGTGTGGCCACACCCGAAGTATTGAAACAGATATGCGATGAGGTCGCGGCGGCGGTCGACGAGGCTATCGACTTCGCCAAAGCCAGTCCGCTGCCCCGGCCCGAGGATGCCCTAACCGACGTATTCGCTCCGTAACCCCGGCCCAACTCTGGATAGGAATCAGAAAACATGAAAGAGTTAACTTACGGCGAAGCCTTGATGGAAGCATTCTTCGAGGAGATGCGCCGGGACTCCAAAGTCTTCCATATATGTGGAAATCACGGAGCCTTGGCCGCCCTTATCCCCGAGTTCGGCGAGGCGCGAGTGCGGGCTTGCCCGATATCGGAGGAAGCCTACGTTGGCGCAGGCATCGGCGCGGCGGGCAGCGGTTTCCGCCCGATAATCAGCCCCGGCATGATGACCTTCGCTTTCACCGCCATGGACCAGATAGTGAACCAGATGGCCAAGATTCACTACATGTTCGGCGGCCAAGCCCCCTTCCCTTTGGTATTCCGGGCCTCCACCGGCGGTGGCCGCTCCGCTGCGGCCCAGCACTCCCAAAGCCCCCATCCCATGTTCATGAACCTGGCCGGACTTAAACTGGTGATGCCTGCCACGCCCTACGACGCCAAAGGCTTGATGAAGAGCGCGATCCGGGACAATAACCCAGTGGTGTTCTTTGAGGACCAGATGCTGGCCGCCATGACCACCAAGCAAGAGATTCCCGACGAGGAGTACACCGTGTCCTTGGGAGTCGCCGACGTGAAGCGCCAGGGTAAAGACGTCACCGTGATTGCCATATCCAAGATGGTGTCCCACGCGCTGGCCGCCGCCGAGGAGTTGGCGGGCCAGGGCATCGACGTTGAAGTGGTGGACCCCCGGACCCTAGTTCCCATGGACACCCCCGCTCTACGCGCCTCGGTGCAGAAGACGGGCCGGGTCGTGATTGTGGACGAAGCCTGCCTGACCGGTAGCGCCGCCGCCGAAATTAACGCCCTTCTCACCGAAGACCCAGCCACCTTTCGGGCTTTGAAAGCGCCCCCCAAGAGGGTCTGCGCCCCCAACGTGCCCATCCCCTACAGCCCCGTCATGGAGCAGTTCTGCCTGCCCGACAAGGACAACGTCATCCAAGGTATTCGAGAAGTGCTGGGGTGAGGTATATCCATTAGCCTAACTGTTACTGTGCAGCCTTCATGAGATTCCTCGCCCCTCTGCGGAAGGACTCGGAATGACACTAGAGGCCATCGTATAGATGAGACATCTCCCCTGCGTTAATAGTAGAATATACGGTGGATCGGCAAGAATGAGTCCGGCCGGATCAAGGAGCAGCTGATGGGATTCTTAGGAAAGAGCGGTTGGGTCGTTATTGGGTTGTTTTTGTTGGTCGTAGGACTTCTGATCAAGTCAGACTTGATTTCCGGGCTCTTAGAAGTGATAGGCTGGCTTATGGTTGTCGCTGGGATAGTTGCCCTAGTTGTCGGCGTGGTGGGCCTCGTCACCGGCAAGAAGAACTAAATATCCGGCTTGGACCACCAACCCCCTGGTCTGAACTGGAAGGAGATTAGAAATGGGAATGCTTTCGCGTATGTCTACCATCGTCAAGTCGAAGATGAACCGTATCTTGGACTCGGCGGAAGATCCTAACGAAACCCTGGACTTTGCTTACGAGAAACAGTTGGAGATGCTGCGCGGCGTCAAGCGCGGCGTTGTTGACATGGTGGCCGCCAAACGCCGCATACAGCAGCAGGCAAGCACCGTCCAGGCAAACGTCGAGCGCCTGGGCGAACAGGCTGGCCAGGCATTAAACGCAGGGCGAGAAGACCTTGCGCGGTTGGCCCTCCAACGCAAGCAAGCCGCGATGATTGAACTCCAGGGGCTGGACGAGCAGATCGCCGGGATGGAGTTGGAGCAGGAGAAGCTGACGGCGGCGGAGCAGCGGCTATCGGCCAAGGTCACGGCGTTCCGCACCAAGAAAGAGATTATCAAAGCCCAATACACCGCCGCACAAGCTCAGGTCCGCATCGGCTCCGCCTTGTCCGGTCTCTCCGAAGAGATGGGAGATGTTAGCTTGGCTGTGGAGCGGGCGGAAACCAAAACAGAAAATCTACGCTCCCGGGCTGGGGCCATCGACGAGTTGGCCCAACTCGGAGTGCTGGACGACTTCTCCGGATCACAAGACCCTCTCAGCAAGGAACTAGAGGCTATCACCTCAGCCCAAGGCGTGGAAGACGAACTTGCCGCCCTGAAGGCCGGACTGCCATCGGCAGAGCGAAAGCAACTTCCGGGAGCCTGATTATGATTATACGCATCACCAGCGAGGGCCAGTTCAATCTTCCAGGCTCCTTCGTCGACCAGTTGAACGAGATCGACAACGAATTGGTGGAGGCGGTGGAAGCCGCCGACCGAAGCAGTTACGACACTCTGCTAAAGAAAATGTTGGACCTGGTAAGAACCGAAGGCTCACCATTACCTGTCGATGAGATAGTCGAGTCGGACCTTATCCTGCCCGAATCCGATCTCACGCTGGAGGAAGCCCAGGTGCTATTCGTGGGAGAGGGATTGCTTCCGGGCTAGACACCGCTCGATTAAATTCCCCCTCCAGCTCCTTGAAACCGGCTGTCAGGAGGCGCAGAGATGCCCAAACCCCATGATATGGGCGGTGAGCCCAACGACGAGCCTATCGACCAGTCCGACCACCAAAAAATGGACTGGGAGATGCGAGTGGATGCCCTGCACCAAGTCCTGGGACAAAAAGGCATCCGTAGGACCGATGAGATGCGCCGGGCCATGGAAAGCCTGGAGACGGACTTGTATCGATTTCTCAGCTACTACGAACGCTGGACTGCGGCGTTGGAAATATTGATGGTTGAGAAAGGCTTCCTCACCTCTGAGGAGATCGACAACAAGGTCACCCAGCTAGCCCAAGGGACAGATTAACGACCCGATGCCTCAAGCAAACAAATATAGAAACGGCGATCAGGTTAGGGTGCGGGTGGACTCACCAAATCACCACTATCGGACGCCCACTTATATCCAGGGCAAAACCGGGGTGGTGGTATCAATCTGTGGGCGGTTCCGCAATCCTGAGTCCCTTGGCCATGGTGGCGACGGATTTCCGGAGCAGCCCCTTTACCGGGTCGCGTTTGCCCAAGATTCAGTTTGGGGCCGCTACCAAGGCCCCAGCGGCGATAAGATCTTGGTAGATATCTACGAACATTGGCTAGACCCAGTTAGCGTTTAGGAGTCAGCGATGAGCGAGAGTCACGACGGGGAACATGTTCATCCCGAATCTGGGGAAGATCTAAGCCTCTACGCCCGCCGCGCCCAGGCGATCGAAGCCTTGCTAGTGGAAAAAAGCGTGTGTTCGACCGCCGAGGTAGACCAGATGATGAGCTTGGTGGAGTCCAGGTCGCCCTCCGATGGAGCCAAAGTGGTCGCCCACGCTTGGACCGATCCAGAGTTCAAAGCCAGGTTACTCGCCGATCCACAGTCGGCCCTAGCAGAGATAGGCTACTCTCTGCCGGACACTACGCCCAAGTTGGCCGTTGTGGAGAATACCGAACAGGTCCACCATATGGTCGTATGTACCCTGTGCTCTTGTTATCCCCGAGCTCTCCTGGGCAGGCCGCCCGATTGGTACAAGAGCTTTTCCTACCGTTCCAGGGCGGTGGTGGACCCCCGGGGCGTGATGCGCGAGTTCGGCTTGGAATTATCCAATAGTGTCGAAGTACAGGTCCTGGACAGCACCGCGGACCTGCGCTATCTGGTTCTTCCCCGTCGGCCCGACGGCACGGATAACCTATCTGAGGCTGAGTTGGCGAAGCTGGTCAGCCGAGACAGCATGATTGGCGTCACCAACCCGCATGTTCCCGAAGGCATAGCTGCCAGCTAGATCGGGCGCCGGGCACACCCTTCCAGGTATTACCGATTCCGTGGAAATCGGTAATAATAATAAACCCTCGTCAACCCGGCGCAATGCCCAGGGTCTAGGTGCGAAGGTGACGCGAAGGCTTCTGGGTCCCCCTTCCGCGGAAGGGCCGGAACGACGGTGGAGCACGGCCTAGGGTTGCCTCCCCGGATGTCGATGACGAAGGCTTAAACACTCCTCCCGCCTATTTCCATTAATCTTTGTGGCTTAATAACTGGCCGGGGATGCCGTCAAGCAGGCTCTCCACGTCGGGTATCTGATCCGAGTTACCCAAGCCGATGTGGAGCGGCGTGATGGAAACGTGGTTGTTCTTGACCGCCCACATATCGGTGCCCGGTTGGGCTTCTCCGCTGATGGGGCGGTCTCTGGCAATCTTGTACTTCTTCTGATCACCGATTCCTTCTTCGCGCACCGATTCGCCGTATGAACGGTTGCCTAAGCGAGTAACCTGCACCCCGGCTAATTGGTCAACCGGCAAGCTGGGTACATTGATGTTCAGGAACAAGTTGAAATCCGGTGGTTGTTCGCACAATCGCTGGGCCACCATTTCCAGCATGATAGCCGGGCTCTCGAATTTGGGGGCTCGAACGGCGGTGACGGATATAGCGATGGTGGGGCGGCCCCGAACAAAGCCCTGCACCGCCCCGCCGATAGTGCCCGACACCATTACGTCCCACCCCAGGTTGGAACCGCGGTTGATGCCCGATACTACCAGATCCACCGGGCCTGTCAGTTTTTCCAGAGCCAGGATGGCACAGTCACCGGGCGTCCCTTCCGCCGCATACGCGGTAACATCGAAAACTCCAGGCACATCCTCTTTCAGGAACTGGTCAACAGGTACGCTCCGCACCGCCACCGAACGGTGCAGTGTGAGAGACGCGCCAACCCCGCTTTGCTCCTGCTCGGGCGCAACCACGAACAGTTCGCCCACCTTACGCAGGGCCTCCGCCGCCGCCCATAGACCGGGCGCTTCGATGCCATCGTCATTTATCAGAAGTATCTTCAAATCTTTATTTTCCTCAGCGTGCAAAGCACTGGGCTACCCCTTTTGAGGGCAGCCCAGCGTTAAACTCAGTATTGCCAGACCGGGTTGGTTCCTAGTGGTGGTGCACCTCTGTCGCATGGAACAGGGAGTGGCGTATCTCCACCTCTGCCATCGCCTTGCGGTACTCGGCGGAGGCGAAGAAGTCGCCCAGAATCTCTCCTGTTAGATCTTCGCTGGCGTGGCTAGCGGCTTCGGCGATGTTCTCTTGGTTCAACTCCTTGCCTATCAGCGCAGCCTCCACCGAAACCATACGGACCGGGGCCGGCACCAGCCCGCCAACGGCGATCCGAGCGGTGGTGCATTTGCCGTCATGGATGGATACGACCACGGCAGATCCCACCACGGCGAAACCGGAGGCGGGATGAGCCATCTTGGCGTACTCGGCCCGTTGATGGTGGCCCAGTGTGGGCACCTCGATGGACGTCAATATCTCTTGCTCACCCAAGGTCGTGGTAAGCGGACCCACAAAGAAGTCGCCGGGCTCGACGGTTCGGGTAGCTCCGCCCGCGCCTTGAATAGTGAACTTGGCGTCGAGAGCGGTAAGCACCGTGGGCCAGTCGGAAGCCGGATCAGCGTGGACAATGTTGCCCCCGATAGTCCCCCGGTTACGAACCTGCGGGTCGCCGATCCCGCCCGCTGCGTCGGAGAGAAGACCGCAAGCGTGCTCTAAGTCGTGGGACGCAGCCAGTTGCCGATGGGTGGTCAACGCCCCGATACGGACGCTCCCATCACTGATGGTGATTCCCTTGAGTTCAGAGATTCCGCCGATGTCGATCAGTGCGGAGGGTCTGGCCAGACGAAGTTTCAACAGTGGCAATAGGCTGTGCCCCCCGGCTAGTAGCTTGGCGTCCTCATTGGAACTCAGAAGTTCTATCGCTTCAGCCACTGTCGCGGCTTTGTGGTAGTCAAATTCCGGAGCGAACATGATTTATGCTCCTTTCGCTTGCTGAATAGCCTGCCACACTCTTTGCGGGCTCAGCGGCATTTCGATTCGGGTAACTCCCAAAGGTCTGAGAGCGTCGATGACGGCATTGTAGATGGACACTGTCGACGCGATGCTGCCGGTTTCTCCGATGCCCTTGACGCCCAACGGATTGTGCGGGGAAGGGGTGACCGTGGAGAGGACTTCTATGTTCGGCAGCAGATGGGCCTTGGGCACCGCATAGTCCATCATCGACCCGGTCAATAGCTGGCCGTTGTCGTCGTAGACCACGCCCTCCCAAAGAGCCTGACCCGCGCCCTGAACCACGCCACCCTGTACCTGTCCTTCCACGATGACCGGGTTGATCTGGGGCCCGCAGTCATCAACGGCGACGTAGCGTAGTAACACGATATGGCCGTTATCGGCGTCAACCGAGACCACTGCCACGTGGGCGCCGAAGGGATAGCTGAAGTTGGGCGGGTCGTAGAAGGTCGTAGCTTCCAGCCCCGGCTCCATCCCTTCCGGCATATTCCAGGCGACGTTGGCCATCAATGCGATGTCTTGTATGGTCTTGCTCTGGTCAGGTGATCCCCGGACGAAGAACTTGCCGTCTTCATACTGGATATCCTCCTCCGCAGCCTCAAGCAGGTGAGCGGCCAAGGCTATCCCCTTGTCCCTGATCTTCCGGGTGCTCAAGGCTAGGGCTCCGCCGCCGACCACAGTTGATCGGCTACCGTAAGTGCCCCATCCCATGGGAGTGATGTCGGTGTCACCGTGAATCACTTCAATGTCGTCAACCGGAACCCCTAACTCGTCAGACACGATTTGGGCGAAAGTAGTTTCCTCACCTTGGCCGTGGGGAGAGATTCCCACGTAAACGTTTACTTTCCCGGTAGCGTAGAACCGGACAGTGGCGCTCTCCCACAGGCCGCCACCGAAGCCCACGGCTCCGGCAACCTGGGAAGGCCCCAAGCCGCAAATCTCACAGTAAGTGGAAACCCCGATACCCATGTAGTGCCCTTCGCTGCGCTCTTTTTCCTGTTCCTTACGCAATGCCGGATAATCTACATGCTGCATGGCTAGGTCCAACGTCGCCTGGTAATTCCCGCTGTCGTAGGTCAAACCGGTGCTGACGTCATGACCGTTCTCGAATGGTTGAATCAGGTTGCGGCGCCGAATCTCCACCGGGTCGACGTTCAACTCGGCGGCGAGGAGATCCATCATCCGCTCTAACAGGAACGTTGCCTCGGGCCGGCCAGCTCCGCGATAGGCGTCAACCGGCGTTGTGTTGGTGAAGACGCCGTATATGTCGCCTCTGACGTTGGGAATCTCGTATGGGCCGGAGTACATGAGACCGTGCAATATGGTGGGCACGCCCGGCCCAGCGGTGGACAGATAGGCGCCCATTCCGGCGTAGACCTCGGCTCGAAGACCGGTAATCTTGCCGTCTTTAGTAGCGGCCAACTCCACTTGCTCAACGTGGTCCCGGCCATGGATCGTGGCCAGGTAGCCTTCGGACCGGGTTGCGGTCCATTTGACCGGCCTACGCAACTGCATGGAACAGAATGCCGCCAGCATCTCATCGGCGTACATCGGAATCTTGCTGCCGAATCCACCTCCGACATCCACGGCAATAATCCGGATCTTATGCTCACCTATTCCGGTGACCAGCGAGCACAAGAACCGCGCGATATGGGGGTTCTGGCTGGTGCTCCAAAGGGTCAACTCTCCCATCGCGAATTGCCAGTTGGCGACGGCGGAACGTGGTTCCACTGCGTTGGGAATCAGCCTTTGCTGGATGATGGTATCGGTTACCACCACGTGGTTCTGTGAGCCGGCCGCCTCCGCGAAGGCAGCGTCAGTGTCTCCTCCGGCAACTACCCAATGAAAAGCCTGGTTGTTGGGGGCATCCGCATGAAGTTGGGGCGCCCCAGAGTCCATAGCTGCCTTGGGATTAACAACCGCCGGCATCGCGCTGTAGTCGACGTTAATAAGTTCCAGCGCATCCTCTGCCTGATAGCGGCTTTCAGCCACCACCACCGCAACAGCATCACCGACGTAGCGGACTACATCCACCGCCAGCGCATGGTGGTCTACTGCCTTAATATCCGAGTCCGGAGGCTGCCAGGCGCAGGGAATCGGGTTGAGCACGCCTTCAGTATCGGCGCTAGTGTACACCGCCAACACGCCGGGAGCACTTTTCGCTGCGCTGGTATCGATGCCGTTAATCTTGGCGTGAGCATGGGGACTGCGCAGAATGGCCGCATGTACCATTCCCGCCAGTTTAATATCGTCTGTATAGGCAGCCTGGCCGGTCATCAGCCTGGGATCTTCCCTTCGTCTGATACCTGAACCGAATATTCTAGTGGTCATGGTGGGCGTGACCCCCAGTCTCGTCATGTGCGTGGGCGTGACCGTGCATCTTCTCTGAGGCCGCTAGGATCGACTTGACGATGTTCTGGTAGCCGGTGCAGCGGCAGATATTGCCCGCCAGCCCGGCTCGAACTTCGTCACCCGAAGGATGCGGATTACGCTCCAGCAACTCCGCGGCCGTCATAATCATGCCGGCGGTGCAATAACCGCACTGCAGGCCATGATTGTCCCAGAATGCTTCTTGGATGGGATGCAGTTCGCTGCCGTTGGCCATTCCTTCTATGGTGCCAATCTCGGCTCCGTCGGCTTGGACTGCCAGGCAGGTACAGGACTTGACGGTGGATCCATTCATGGAGACCACGCAAGCGCCGCACTGGCTGGTGTCGCAGCCAATCTTGGTGCCCGTTAGTCCTAACTCTTCGCGTAGGAAGTGAACCAGCAGCGTCCGCGGTTCCACTTCGGCTTGATGCGATTGTCCGTTGACCGTGACCTGTATCGGAATCTTGGCCATAGCACCCCCAATAAGGCAGGATTTGGCTGGTTACCACAAGGAATCCCAGCGAGTTCGAGTCACCGGAGTATATACTTGCCTAAACATGGAGTCAACGAATTTCAAGGTTGCGCGGACTCGCCGTCCGGCCCTATGATTCCATCAAATACAACGCTCGGACCTGACCCCTGGCGGGTGAAGGCTGACCGTTAAATACCGGAGCGGCAAAACGATGTTTCCCCAAAACGTATTTCCAGACACCACCACCGTTGATTCCCAGGGACGGTTGGTCATCGGAGGGTGTAACACCCTAGACTTGGTCTCCGAATACGGCACCCCTCTATATATACTGGACGAGCAAACGCTACGCGCCCGCTGCCGTTCCTACATACAAGAATTCCGGCAACGCCGAAAAGAGTGCGATGTCTACTATGCCTGCAAGGCCTACATCAACCCGGCGCTAGCCAAGATATTCGATGAAGAAGGAATGGGTCTGGACGTGGTCTCCGGGGGTGAGTTGGCAACCGCGCAGGCGGCAGGCTTTCCTCTGGAGCGGGTAACGTTTCACGGCAACAACAAGACTCCCGAAGAGCTAGAGTTCGCCGTGTCCAACGGCATCGGAACCGTGGCGGTGGACAGCTTCTACGAACTAGACCTGTTGAACCGCATCGCCGCCGAAGCAGGCAAGGTCCAGAACATCATCATCAGGGTATCGCCGGGGGTGGACCCCCATACCCATGTTTACACCACCACCGGAACTCTCGACTCCAAATTCGGTTTTGCGATACAGACCGGACACGCCGCCCAGGCAGTGCGCCAAGCGCTGAAGGCGTCCAACCTTAATCTCCTCGGTTTGCACTTCCACCTGGGGTCTCCCATCTTTGAGTTGGAGCCCTACCGGGTCGCAACCGACCTTGTATTGCGCTGGGCCGCCCAATTCCGTGAAGACGGTCTAGAACTTAAGGAGTTCAGCCCCGGCGGCGGCTTCGCCATCGCCTACACCAGAGACGATGCGCCACCGGAGATCGGGGACTACGCCGAGGCGATAATCTCTACCATGACGGCCACCTGCTCCGACCTGGGCATGGAAATACCGAACCTCACTGTTGAACCTGGGCGCTCCATAATCGGTCCCGCTGGCGTCGCTCTGTATCAGATCGGCGCGATCAAAGACATTCCCGGCGTGCGCAAGTACGTCAGTGTCGACGGCGGCATGGGCGACAACATACGCCCAGCCCTCTACCAAGCGGTCTACGAGGTGGTAGCAGCCGGCAAGGTTAATGACGCTCCAACCGAGAGGGTAACCATAGCAGGCAAGTACTGCGAGTCGGGAGATCTGCTCGCCTCTGATATAATGATGCCAGAGTTGGTTGCGGGCGATGTTCTGGCCATCCCCGCCGCCGGAGCATATTGCCCGTCTATGGCCAGCAACTACAACTTGAACCCCCGCCCACCCATGGTGCTGGTCAACAACGGTCAAAGCCGCCTCATCCGCCGCCGCGAGAGCTATCAAGACATGATGCATTGCGACGTGATATGAGGAAGTTTTATACGACCGGCTTCAAAAAGCCAGAACGCTGAAAGCTGATTACCGCCCATGTGGCAGATATACGGCCAACCTCACATCTTGACCCAACTTGACGCCGGTCTCAAAGGGGGCCGGATGGCCCACGCCTACTTGCTGGTGGGACCGCCACATGTTGGCAAGATGACCCTTGCAATTAGCATCGCCCAAGCTCTTAATTGTCTACAAGGATGTGGGGAACCCTGCGGCGAGTGCGCCCAGTGCACCCGCATAGCCCTGGGACAACATGCGGATGTGCGCGTGGTGGGCATCGGTCCCAGTGAAGAGGATGGACCCACCCGCACCGTCATCAGGATCGAGGACGTTAAGGACGTGCTCCGTCAGGTTTACCTGAATCCCTACGAGGGCCGGAGTAGCGTTGTCATCTTCGACGGCGCCGAGTCCATGAGCGAAGAGGCAGCCAACGCCTTGCTGAAGACTTTGGAAGAACCT
Organism: uncultured bacterium; assembly: GCA_963997925.1. GTDB lineage: Bacteria > Chloroflexota > Dehalococcoidia > Lucifugimonadales > UBA3495 > UBA11650. The sequence continues at coordinate 24,916 of CAXEOX010000013.1, read as the reverse complement.
CCGGACCAAGTTACTATATTGTTGCTGACAACGAACGAAGACTACCTGCTTTCCACGATTCGCTCCAGGTGCCGCCGGTTGACTCTATTACCTGCGCCGAAAGAGGAGATGGTGGGAAGACTGGTATCGGAGAACGGCGTGGACGCCGAAACAGCAGAAACCTTGGCCCGCCTATCCAGAGGCTGTTACGGTTGGGTCTTTGAGGCACTGAAAGAAGACCAGGTCCTGCAAGACCGGGAATCCGAGCTCACGCGGATGCTGGAGACATGCCGGGCAGGATTGGACACACGATTCATTTATGCCAGTGAACTGGCCACCATGTTCAGCAGAAACCGGGATGGCGTGAGACAGATCCTATTTCTGTGGCTACGGTGGTGGCGGGACTTGTTGCTGATGCAAGAAGGTGGCCGCGATTACGTGCACCACACAGACAGGCTTGCCGAGTTGGATCTGCACCGTAATGGAATAACAACCATACAAATAGTCACATTCGTCAAATTGATTCACGAAACCCTAGAAGCTTTGGATCACAACGCCAGCCCCCGGCTGGCGCTGGAGGTCTTGATGTTGAATCTACCCGTTGCAGGGGTCAAGATATGAATAGCCTGAGTCGAATCGTAGGTGTCCGTTGGCGGGAGGCTGATCCCGTTATCTACGTTGACGCCGGGGATATGGAGTTAAATCAAGGCAACTATGTGGTTCTCCACACTGAAAAGGGCCAGGAATTCGGCTGGGTGGTCCGGCAACCCCGGAATCTTGTATTGGCTCAACCGGAAGTGGACTCTTCGGCGACAGTTGTGCGGAAGGGCACGGCGTCGGATTTTGGACGCTGGCAACAACTTAAGGAGACAGTGGACGACGCTCTCAAGCTGGCCCGCTCCAAAGCGCGCGAGCTTCAGTTGACCATGAAGATTGTGGCAACCCCACTATACGTTCGACCGCAGCCGGATAATCGTAACCTTTGGTGCCGAGGGGAGGGTCGATTTCCGGCCATTACTGCGCGAGTTGGGAACCGCCCTGCGATGCCGCGTAGAACTCAGACAGATCGGCGACCGGGACGTAGCGAAGCTGGCTGGGGGAATCGGACGGTGCGGCCGGGTTCTTTGTTGCTCCGCGTGGATGACCAAGTTCGACGCCATCGGGATCCGGATGGCCAAGGAGCAGGCCCCGCCCATCAGCGCAGACGGTTTGGCCGGGGCCTGTGGACGGCTACGGTGCTGCTTGCGATTCGAATACGAGCAATACCGCCAAGTCAACCGTGAGTTGCCTCGTATCGGCGAAGAGGTTGGAACCCCCAACGGTGTGGCCACAGTTATAGTCGGTCACCGGTTGAAAGAAACCGTGTCGGTCCGGTATGACGATGACCAAGTGTTGGAGTGGCCACTAGCCGAGTTAAGCCGGTCCGGTCCGTCCAAGAACTAGTGCCAGCAGCGGCCTCGGAGCCGGACCGGGGTGTTCGCCCAGGGAACTACTCGCGAACCGACCAGGGTACGTAGGGCAACCACTCATCCAACAGAGTACGATTCTGTAGGATGAGATATGGATTCGGGTCCGGGGCCCGGGGCACGGTCTTCAACAGCATGTTGGCTTCAGCTGGTGTTCGCCCCGCTTTGCGCAGATTACATCGATTGCACGCAGCCACGACGTTTTCCCAGGTGTGACTGCCATGTTGGCGGCGCGGCACCACGTGGTCCAGGGTCAGATCCGGGACCTTTTTGCCGCAGTACTGGCAAGTAAACTTATCCCGTAAAAAAACCTCTTTCTTGGAAAGTTTGCGTGGCAGGAACGGCTTCTTCACCAGATAGACCAAGCGGATTATCGACGGTACGTCCACCAGGCTGGAAACGGTCCGCAGTTGACCACGGTGGTTCTCCAGAAGCTCTGCTTTACCCTTACCCACCAGAATCACGGCCCGGCGGACGTTGCAGATGTTCAGAGGCACGTAGTTGAGGTTGAGGACTAACACCGGGGCGTGAATCAGTTGAGCCCCGGACAAGGGGACATCCAGGCCATCCACATCCTTGCTTGATGGCCCTTCCACGAACCGGCCCTTTTGGCGCTTTTCGACCACTGGCACAGCTAGCCTTGCCCCACTGTTCCTGTTAGCTTAAATCAGAAAATCCGCCTTTGTTTCCACGATCTTGGTCGATATTCGACCGTCTCGATTTCGAATATAGTAGCACACGGACTTGGCCAGGTGTGAACGGCCGTAACTGTATTCGAGCCACCGCTCCTTTCACGCCATGGTTCTACCGATCTAATTGGCTATCTTGTTCAACTCGTCGTCCCAATCGCCGGGAATCAACCCAACGCCCCGAGTGATTACGTCGAAGTTGTCCGCTAGGAACGCCCCCAGCTTAGAATCATCGATAGTCTGTTGTGCATCACCGATGGGGAACTTCTGGATACCGGTGAGTATGCCCGACAGCAGCACGAAGCCGACGACAACACCCACTATCAGGCCACCCAGTTTGTTGAATGACCCGAAGAAGGGGATGATTCCGAAGACCATTCGGATCCAAAAGCTCGCTATGCCGCCGATGATGAACAGAATCAAGAATACGCCGATGAAACCAGCGGCGGCTTGGGCATTCTCGTTGTCAGTCACCACGCTTAGGAGGTCACCCACCGTCGGGGCGATCCGGCTGGCTATCGCCAAACCAACAGCGACTACAACCAAGTGAATCCCCATCTGGAGTAACCCCATGGAGGCTCCCCACGATGCAGTCCCCGCCCAAACGACCAGAATAACGATGTCGATCCAGTTCATCTGCATTCTTCCCTTGCGGTGAGTCTATATCAAGATTTTTGAAAGTTTACCACGGTGATATTCTACGTCTGAGAGCGGCTGCTTTCGGATTTTCTAATAAAAATCGTAGTGCTATCAACCCCGCCAGCGCCAATCCACCAAATAGGAAACCGCCTATCACGTCGCTGGGCCAGTGGACCCCCAGGTAAACCCGGGAAGCCCCCATCGCCAAGATTAACGCCACCAGGCACCCTTGCAACCAGCGCCGCGCCAGGCGGGAATGGACCAGCCCCTTAGCCAGGTATATCAACAGGCCCCCGAAGATTGCTCCGTAAACCGAGTGCCCGCTGGGGAAACTGAAACTCTGTGGTTCCAAACCAAGCAGGTGATAATCTGGCCTTGGCCGGTCCACTATGTCCTTCAGTTCGTGACCAATCAACAAGGGAATCAGGCTGAGAATCACAATCAGTGCATCGGCGGGTCGGCGAAGAATCATTAGACCAACGGCGGCAACCACAACAAGAACGAGCGCTATCGGCTCACCACCGATGGTGTCCAAGGCTAGGGCCGCAGTATCCAGCCACCCCGTCTGCAAACCTTGTACCTGCACCAAGGCAGTCTCGTCACCGGGAAACGAGGCAAAGACCCCAGCGAGGACAAACATTCCCAGCGTGAGCAGGAACACACCCGCCACACCATAAATCTTCCAGGAAACCTTCCCGCTCATGTTGGCCTCATTATACCGTACCGAATATCTTAATACCCGCCGTTCTCCAGTCGCGGTACTGGCAATTTATTTGTCTTGGCCCGCCACACAAACTCCGACCTCCGATCGGGGGCAATGCTATAATTCCAGGTGCAGATTGATTGAGAGGTAAGCCTTGTTGAGAGACGTTGAAGTGATTGCCATCGACGGCCCGGTCGCTGCGGGTAAAACGATGGTAGGCCGGGAACTAGCCAAACGGCTGAATCTCCGCTATCTAGACACCGGTGTCATGTACCGGGCTATTACCTGGCTAGCCCTGAAGAACGCAACTCCCATAGAGGATGAGGTGGCTCTTGGTACTTTGGCCGACGAAACCCCGATAATGCTGGACGGTTCGAACAGTGACCGGGTACTGGTGGATGGAATCAGTGTCGGGCCGGAGCTTAGAGAGGCCGAAGTAGACCGCCACGTTTCACTTGTCTCCCGGGTCTCATCCGTCAGAAGCGCTCTGGTGGCACAGCAGCGCCGCATGGCGTCAGAGGGCAGGATCATAGTAGTGGGACGGGACATAGGCACCGTTGTATTGCCAAACGCGGATCTTAAGATTTATATCACAGCCTCTTCGGAAGAGCGCTCCAGGCGCCGATGGAAGGAGTTCCAAGCTCAGGGGAGGGAAACCGATTACCAGTCGGTCCTGAACGAAACAAGGGCCCGCGACGACGTGGACACCCAGCGCGACGACTCTCCGCTAAAACCCGCCGAGGATGCTTGGGTCTTAGACACCGATGGACTTACCGGGGACGAGGTGGTGGACCTGATTGTCCAGCGGGTAAACGCAGAGGCCCAAGGGGGAATAGCATGCGCTTGATGTACCCCACCGGGAAGACACTGGGTAGGTTCTGCTTCGGAGTGCTCGGAAGGCTTGACGTGACCGGCCGGGAAAGCGTGCCGCCGTTCGGGCCCGTGATTCTGATTGCGAACCACCTATCAAATAATGACCCGCCCGTCTTGGTATCGACCATGAGCAGGCGGCTAAACTTCATCGCCAAGCAAGAGTTGTTCGGCAACCCCTTCAGCAGGTTCCTTCTTCGGGAATTTGGGGTACACCCTTTCGATCGCTCGGGACGGTCCGTCGATATAATCAAACTGGCCTTGCGGCTGTTGGCTCAAGACCACACGGTTGTTCTGTTTCCGGAGGGTAGCCGCAGCCCGAATCACTCCATGCAAAAAGGCTTGCCGGGAGCCGCTTACATCGCCATAAAATCGCAAGCCACTATCCTGCCAGTAGGAATAGTTGGAACGGAAAAGTTCTCTAGCCGGCGCATGATGTTTCCTTTCGCCCGGATAGGAGTGAACATCGGTCAACCGTTCACGCTGCCGTCGATCGAAGGCCGGCCCAGCCACGAAGTCTTGCAGAGCATGGCTGATATGATGATGTCCAGAATAGCGACGCTGCTACCGGAGAAATACCGGGGTGTCTACGCCTTGCCCCCCTCCAGCCAACAAGAAGAGCCTAACGCTGGAGCTACCCAGCCGGATGGGTCTAGAGGAACCGTCACAGGATAAACTATTGCCCCAAAATGCACGGACCCGACAGCCTGGATTCATTATGATCCGGGATGAGGGAACGGGACAAAAAACTGGAGAAGAAAATGACACAGGCTTCCAAATTCGGTATCTACCTGAACGACAAAGAACACCAAGTGGTGCGCATCAACTCGCCCTATTGGATCCCGGAAGAACCCGACTGGGTTTTCCTAACTCCGGAGGTCAACGCTACTCTGTTGCAGATCCGGGAGATGGCTAAGGACAAAGCCGGCGCCTCCGACCCCGATTCCATCATGTGGGGAAGCCTGCCGCTGCTGGATTAAGCAGGCTTGGAGAAGGAGGGCATAACCTCTTCGGCGAACTTACTGAGTTGGTCTTTGAATACCTCTCGGGGCATCCCCATGACCGCCCCCAAGTTTACCCGCTCCACGCCTGGAAACTTCTCTTGAACACTCTGGAGATGCTCAACAATCATTTCCGCAGGGCCGCACAGCCAGCCATGACCGGCGACAGCCTGCTCTAGTGAAGGCAATGCAACACCACGAGAGTGGGCCGGGTCGGCGACTGCGCCGATCTGCTCCGGAGTCAGGGGCGTGAGGCCCAATGGAGCGGCGAATTTCATCGCCTCTTCGTAGTAAGGCCGGGCCATTTCCATGGCTTTCTCTTGAGTTTCGGCTATAAAGAACCGGTATCCGATCGCCACGTCCTCACCCAGTTCAATGTCTTTCCCATGGGCTTTGACCGCATCTTGGTAGAGCTTCATCCGGTCGGCTAATACCGGGTCGGAGTTGTTCGATATGATTGGCTTGATGCCCATCTTGGCCATGAAGTTGATGCCCCTGGGGTTTCCACTGACCAGAGGCTGCCAAACTTCCACCGGTTGGTGTATGGGCCGGGGCACCAGGCTAAGCTTCTCCAATTCGTAGCCCCGGTAGGGCACCTTCGCCGGGATCTGGTAGTGCTTTCCATGGTAGGAAAATGACTCTTCCTTGAAGGCCATCAGCATGACCTCAACCTGCTCTTCAAACAGTTCCCGGTTGGCGTCTCCGTCCAACATGGGCGAGCCGAAGGTCTCCACTTCCCGGGTGTGGTAACCACGGCCCACGCCGAAGATTACCCGGCCCTTGGTCAGGATATCGGCCGTGGCAAAATCCTCGGCCAGCCGTAGCGGATGCCACATGGGCGCGATGTTGAAGCCGCAACCAAACTTCAGCCGTTTGGTCTGGGTGGACAGGTAGAGGCTGAGCATCAGCAGGTTGGGGATACACTCGTACCCTTCCGGCTGGAAATGGTGTTCCGCCATCCAGAATTCGTCATAGCCGAGCTTATCCAGATGCTGAGCTATGTCCAGCGACCAATCGAAAACCGTGGCCAGTTTATCGTTGGAGTACCAACGGTCATTGGCAGCCATGCCATCAAATCCCAAGTTGTCATCGACGACATGTCCGGCGTAAGAAGCAGAGAAACTGTGAATCATTAAATCGTTCCTATCTACTGACTAGGCGATTGAACCGGAGCGGGGTTGAACAACTCCAATCCGATGGTGGCCGGGAATACCTTGGCTAGCTCTTCCACCGTCCAACGGCTCTCTTTGTGAATGGTTTTCACCGGCTCAGGGTTGTTCATCAGGCTTACCAAGCCTTCGGTTAGGTGGAAAACATGGCCGTTGACGTGGGCTGCTTCATCGGAAGCCAGCCATGTAACCATGGGGGCTATATCATCCCCTTCGCCACGCAGTCTGGGCGCCGAGCCGGTGGAGCCGCCGATGCCCCGAGCCGCTCTTAGGTTCCGGGCCTCTTCAGGCACGGTGCCGGTCATGCGGGTGGCAGCACCAGGAGAGATGGAGTTGGAGGTAACGCCATAGCGGCCCATGTCACGAGCCAACACCCGGGTTAGTCCAGCGATACCGTCTTTAGCCGCACCGTAATTGGCCTGGCCGGAATTCCCATATAGGCCGGACACGGAGGTGAATGTGATGATTCTTCCAGAACGTTGCTGCCGGAAGAGGATACATGCATTCTTGACCACGGAGAAGGTCCCCTTCAAGTGCACCGCTATCACGTCGTCCCATTCCTGCTCGCTCATGTTGAAAATCATGCGATCGCGGAGAATCCCGGCGCAGGTAACGACGATATCCAGCTTGCCGTAGTTGTCCACGGCAGTTTGGACGATTCTCTCGCCGCCATCCATCGTGGCCACGGACTCCAAACAGGCGGTAGCCTCGCCACCAGCCTGCTGAATCTCCGCCACCACACCCCCAGCCAGAGAGTTGTCGGCTCCGGTGCCGTCGACGTTCACCCCGGGGTCCACCACCACCACTCTGGCCCCTTGCTCGGCCATCAGCATGGCGATTCCCCGGCCGATTCCCCGGCCGGATCCGGTTATTATCGCTACTTTGTCTTTAAGTAAGTCTGCCATTTTAACGCTACCTCAGGTTCCCATCTAAAGATTAGGGTTCGTTGGCCGCCCGGTCCCATCAAAGTCCCTATGTCGCAGGGGCCGGGTTGTAGATGTCTTTGGTCAGGTAATTGCGGGCCAGTTCCGAAAGTTCGTCCATATCCCAGTGGCCAGATGAGGTGTAGATGGACTCGGTGGGCCTGGGTTGGGACATCAATGACACCGTATCTCCATACACCAGGAAGGTCTGTCCGTTCACGTTGGAGGCGTAATCGGTGGCCAGGTAGCAAATGAAGGGCGCGATGCCGTCCGGATCCAACTGGTCCAACTCGTTGCCTTCGGAAAGGGAGGCCACGCCGCTCCTAGCCCTCAGTTCCTGCGCGCTGTCTGGTATGGCGCCAATCATTCGGGTAGAGGCCCTAGGGGCGATGCTATTGGCGGTGACGCCGTAACGTCCCATGTCCTTGGCCACCACTTTAGTGAATCCGGCAATCCCAGACTTGGCCGCTCCGTAGTTGGCCTGGCCCGAATTGCCCACCAGTCCCGATTGGGAACTGAATGTGATAACCCGTCCGGATCGCTGCTGGCGGAACAAGATACAGGCGTTCTTGACCACCGTGAAGGTCCCCTTCAGATGGACCGCGATCACGTCGTCCCATTCCTGCTCGCTCATGTTGAAAATCATGCGGTCGCGGAGGATGCCAGCGCAGGTCACTACGATGTCCAACTTGCCATAGTTGTCCACTGCAGTCTGGACTATCCGCTCGCCGCCCGACATGGTGACAACCGACTCCTGGCAAGCGACCGCCGTGCCGCCAGCCTGTGTAATCTCAGCTACCACTGAATCGGCGATCGACTGGTCGGCACCGGTGCCGTCCACGTTGACTCCAGGATCGACCACCACTACCTTTGCCCCTTCTTCGGCCATCAGCTTGGCTACCCCCCGGCCGATACCACGTCCGGCGCCGGTAACGATGGCTACCTTGTCTCTAAGCGTGTCTACCATAACGGTCTCCTTGGTCTTGACTGAGAATCTCTAGATCAATAATTGCATGGGTGGGTGGCTTTACAAGCCTGTCCTGAGCCTGTCGAAGGACCGGGCGCTCCGGCTCTTAAGTATCTTCAAATAACCGCATCACTACCGGATCGGTAGCTCCACAGTGGCCGCTCCGGGGGTCGTCTTTTGGCCAGCGGTGTTCTCCAGCCATATCTCGCAGTCCACCAGGTTCCGTCCTTCTTCCTGGTACTTGCGAGTTACCGAGCCCTTGGCGGTGATGGGCTGACCGGGGGAGTCCATCCCTCGATATTGGCATGACAGCATCGCCAAGCTGCCCAAAGGCCCCATCCAATCGGTCATGTATTGGCCCAGGAAAGCATTCTTCAAGGCCCCGTGAAGAATCACGTCTTCCAGGTCGTTGCCCTTGGCGAAATCCTTGTCGTAATGGATCTGGTAATAATCACCGGAAGCGCCGGCGTACTTCACCAATTGCTGGGTAGTGGGATTCTTGACCAGGGGTGGCATATCCATACCCTCAGTGACATCATCCCAGTAGATCTGCTCCTCCATCTCCAATGCCTCAGTAACGGATTCCGTTGGATGCCTGGGTCGCCACTACTTGGTCCAGTTGGTTGGTGTAGGTAGTGACGGTGGTGGTGATAATCATCGTGCCCAACCGGCCGCTGCGTTCGTTGATATCTTCGATACGAGCCACCACAGTGATTCGGTCACCGGGGCGGACCGGGTGGAAATAATGCCACTCGCTGCCACCGTCCAGCAATCTATCGAAGGGCAACTCGAAAGGGAGGGGCACACGATACGCACCCATGGACCGGAGAAATGTAGGCGGAGCAATCAGGCCGCCGTACTTACTTCCTCGAGCCGCGGCCTCGTCATTGAAGACCGGATTATCGTCCTCTATGGCCTCGGCGAACTTGATGATAGCTCCTTTTTCGACGTCCGTCGTAAATGGAGGGCTTTCAAGTCCGATGGCTTGTTGCCGCATCTGTTCTGTAAGCGCTGGACTAGGCGTAGACACCTGTTACCTCCGCTGCTGATAGCAGGCCAAAGTCTATCGTGAGCCAGAAATAGTGTCAAGAAATCTGGACTGTCCTGGACCATCCTAGAATAACGGTCGAAATCGTATGTTAAAATTGGCCGCCAAGCGACTGGCCGCAGCGATTTATCAGCGGCTCTCCCCGTGGGTTATCTAACGTCTGGCTATTGATCGAGGTGCAATCATGGAGTTTGGATTCTACCTTCCGAGCAGCGGCCCCACAGCCCGGCCTGAACCCCTTGCGGAAATCGCCCGGCGCGGCGACCGATTAGGCTTCCACTCCATGGTTGCCGGCGACCATATCCTCGTGCCCAGATCCGTGGACTCTCCCTACCCTTATACCGTCAGCGGCGAGTTCTCCGGAGCGCCTTCGGGCGAGTACTTCGAGCAACTCACCGTGCTCACATATCTGGCGGGCATAACGGAGAACATCCGCCTGGTACCCAGCGTAATGATTGTTCCCTATCGCAACCCTTTACTGGCTGCGAAGATTCTGGCCACGATAGATGTCCTTTCCAACGGTCGTCTCACCCTGGGTGTGGGCGTCGGCTGGATGGAAGAGGAGTTCCTAGCCTTGGACGCTCCTCCCTTCGCCGAACGGGGAGCCGTGACCAACGAGTACCTCCAAGCTTTCAAGGAATTGTGGACCTCCGATAACCCAACCTTCGACGGCAAGTACTATCAGTTCTCCGACATCAACTTCCTGCCCAAGCCGGTGCAGAAGCCTCATCCTCCCATCTGGGTGGGAGGCCAGAGCCGCCGGGCGATACGCCGGGCCGCCGAGTTGGGCAACGGGTGGCACCCCGTGGGCGCCATCCCCGCTGCGCCGATGGAGCCCGAGGACCTGGCTCAAAACCTGGTGCACCTGCGCCGGTACGCTGAAGGAGTTGGCCGGGACCCCGCCGAACTGGACGTGGCGATGAAGGCCCCCTTGTACGACCCGGATGTTGCCGGATCAGATGGCCGGCGCCGCTTCTCCGGTGAGCCGGAGCAGGTGCTTCAGGACATCCAAACCTACGCCGACATCGGCGTCACCCACATCATTTTCGATATACGCAGCGAGGACTTCAACCAAACCACCGACCGCATGACTTGGTTCGGGGAAGACATCATGGGCCATGCCTGATGTCCTGTGGTTCCTAATCTCGTTATTCAAGCTGCCCGCCGCCCCGGGCTGGGGTATAATCCCATTAGCTTTCCACAAGCATAATTCTCCTACGACAACTAAGGAGACCCTACATTGACGACGTTAGACGATCGGTTTGAAAAGGGCCAGGCCATGCGTACTACGATGGCTGGCGGAGACCGAAGTCATTTTATCTTGCCGGGGATCGACCAACTGGCTCCGGACCTAAAGCGGTTGATCGATGAAGCCCTGTTCGGGTCCATCTGGACTCGCGAGGCCTTGGAGCCGCCCCGCCGGGTGATTTGCACCGTATCGGCGTTGATGGCCTTGGGACAATTGCCTTTACTTAAGCGTCATATAGAGCGAGGATTAAATGTAGGCCTGACCCCGGAAGAAATCGTTGAAGTATTCATTCAATTGACTTTCTACGTGGGCGTCCCCGCCGTGGAAACCGCGATGAGGACCGCCAAGGAGATATTCGAAGAGCAGGGCATACAGTTCACCCCCAACCAGGTGTACGACTCCAACCAGTCGGTGGAAAGCCTGTACCAACGAGGCCTCGCCACTCACCAAGAGCACATGGGGGATAGCTTCGAATATCAAAACGATAACCCAGACTCGGAAGAGGCTCAACTGGAACGCTTGATTACCGAGTATCACTGGGGAGCGATCTACAACCGGCCCACTTTGAGCGCCAAGGACCGGGCCATGTGCGCCCTGTCGGCCATGACCGTTATGGGCCGCTATGACCGTCAGATACGCAACCGTATCGTGGGTGCCCTCCGGGTCGGGATGTCCCCCTCAGAGATTATGGAAGTATTCATCCAAGTGATGCTTTACGGTGGCTACTTCACCACTCGCGCCGCCATGCGCATCGCTCGCTCAGTGTTCACCGAGCAGGGAATCTCAAGCTAACCGCAACCTCAGCCAACAAAGGCTTAATCAGAGGGTCTTATGAAGCTCCAGTTAGACGATGGAACCGAACTTTTTTACACGGTTGACGATTTTACGGACCCGTGGACCCAGCCGGAGACCATCGTGCTGCACCATGGGATGGCCAAAAGCCACAAGATGTGGTTCGGCTGGGTGCCCATCCTGGCCCGCCACTACCGGGTGGTCCGGTTCGACATGCGGGGTATGGGTCAATCGTCGGTGCCGGAGCAGGGTTATCCCTGGTCCCTGGACAACTTCGCCAACGACCTGCTGGGCGTTCTGGACAAGCTGGAACTGGAGAAGATTCACCTCATTGGAGAAACCGTGGGTGGTTCCATCTCCATGAGGTTCGCGACCTTGCACCAGGATCGCCTGCTGTCTCTGACTGCCTGCACATCACCCACCAGCTTCAACGATCCGCACCATGGCGAAAGCGCCGACCTGATCGAACGGGAGGGGGTGGCGGCATGGGTGGAAAGCACCATCACCCGGCGCTTGGACCCCCAGATCGTCGATCCGGCCTACATCCGTTGGTATGCCGCGCAGATGGCGGCGACACCCGCCTCAGTGGTGAGCGGCTTTCAGAGAAACGCCGGCGGAGACATCGGCCCTTTGCTGAAAGACGTGAAAACACCCACTCTGATTCTAGCTGCCGCCAGCCTCAGGGAAGAGGTTTTGGGTGATTTCCGGGGAGCGGCAGATCTTTTTCCTAACGGCCGGACCGTGGTCTTTCCAGGAGTCACCGGCTTCGTACAGCATATCCTGCCGGTGCCCTGTGCCCGGGTGTGGCTGGACTTCGCCGGCAGCCTGAATAAATCCTAGCCGATGCCGATGGATCTCCCCAGAGACATGTCTAGCAACGAGCAGGATTATAAACTGCCCCGGCGAGTCTGGAACCTCATACATAAGGCACCGCCACACCTGGCTATCGTAGATCCTCAGTTCCGCCGCCAACCCCGCCACTACTTCGTCCAAGCGGGCCTCGCGACGATTGGGATGTTCGCGGTTCTGCTGCTGTTCGACTCATTCAACGCCGCCGCCGTGGCTGCCGGGCTGGGGGCCAGCGTGCTTATCATCTTCGTTCATCCCTCCAGCGAATCGGCTACTCCCCGATCATTGCTGGGAGGCCACTTTCTTGCACTGTTGGTAGGGTCCGCCTTTGCTCTGGCCCAATCGCCCTGCCGATAGCCTCCGTTCTCGACGAAATTATGCCACTGCGAAATCTGGTGCTCGCGGCATCGGTGGGAGCCTTGATTATCATGATGGCAGTGATTGACACCGAGCATCCCCCAGCCGCGGGCACGGTGTTGGGTATGTCCACTCGCACCTGGGACCCTGAGATCTTCGCTGTCATCGTCGGCGCCGTTCTACTACTGGCGGTTATCAAGCGCGTGCTGAGAAGATATTTGCGCGACTTGATATAAACGCATACAATCGCCCCTGTGCTCAGCCGGACGTAGCTACGCCTAGCGGTTCGTCTGGTATGCTCCGGATAGTCTTTCATCTCCCAGTAGGGAGATGCGCAATCTCACGGTCCGCTCCAGGAGGAACCCCATGCCCGACTCTCTTAGCCGCACCTTCGCGCAGTTCGTTGCCCCCATGTCTTATGAATCCTTGCCGCCCTCGGTTGTCGATAAGATGAAGGCCTCGATTCTACACGCGATGGTGACCGGCATCATCGGCGCGGACACCAGCCATGGCAAGGCCGCCATCCATCTGGCGAAAACCGAGGAGGGGAAGTCCGACGGGGCCACGATTCTGGTCGACGGAGGAAAAGCGACTCGGTCCGGTGCCGCCTTCGCCAACAGCAAGCTTATGCACGTGACCAACCAGGCTGACTCATACCGTATGCTCATCCACCCAGGGGCCTGCGTCATTCCCGCCGCACTGGCCGCCGCCGAGTTGGGGCGCAAGTCGGGCAAAGAATTTCTGACCGCAGCGGTAGCCGGCTACGAAGTAGAAGCCCGCATCGCCGGGGACTTTATCCCCTCCACCCAGGCCCGGGGATTCCGTTCCAGTCCTGTCTACGGAACGCTGGGTGCGGCGATAGCCACCGGAAAGATGATTGGGCTCACTGAGGACCAATTGGTGACTGCCTTGGCCTTGGCCTGCACCTTTACCGGGGGCACCACCCAAGGCGCCGCCAAGGGTGGTCAGGAGATGATGTACCACGAACCCAACTCCACCCGTAGCGGCATCATGGCATCGTTGCTCGCCCAGGAGAACCTTATGGGCTCGGAAGAGTCCCTGGAAGGTGAGGCCGGGTTCTACAACGCATTTACCGGCAACAACCGGGGGGAGCTATCTTATGTGTTCCAAGGTTCCAACCGGACCGATATGGCGAACGTCGTGGCGGACTTGGGCACAAGGTGGGAAGTGCTGCACGTTACCCCAAAGATTTACCAAACCGCTGGCTACAACTGCCCGGTTATCGACTTGATGACCCAGATCCGGTCGCGGCACGAGCTATCCGCGCCGGACGTGACTCAAATCACCGTCGACATGAACTGGCTGGAGACCCTTTACCCATCGCCGGAATTTCCCAACACCGAAAGAAACGCCGCAAGCGTGGGTAGCACCCACTATTTCACCGCCTATACCTTCGTCCACGGTTTCTATCCCCCGCTGAAGGCGCGAATCATTCCGGACATGGAGGGGGACGCCGAGGAACAGCAGGTGTTGGACTTGCTACAAAAAGTGGAAGTAATCGGACACAAAGACCGCCCCGCTTTCGCGCCTCACATCGCCATCCAGATGCGGGACGGGACTACCTATGAGGGCGAATACAACGGGACTGAACTTCAGTGGGGACTGGAAACGGAGATATCCCGGATCAGCGAACTATTCTCGGACATGGACTGGCCCAGAGAAAAACTAGAAGCACTGGTGCAAACCGTCTCCACACTGGAAGAGCAGCCCAGCATAGACTCGATGATTCAGCTTTGCGTCCGATAGCAGGTCTCCAAAAAACCCGGAACCATCACCGGCCATGAACCACCTTTAAGTTTTTCGCATCAACAATGTGCCCTGCTTCCAGCGGGCTAAATACATCAACTTAGGAAGACCATTAGTGAGAATCTTCAGATTACTGCCTTATCGAATGCTGGGCGGATTGCTGCTACTGCTGGCGGGGGCCTGCTCCGCAGCGCCCACTGCTACCCCCATCCCCACTGTTCCCCCGGTCCAAAATGGACCGGATTACGGTGTCATCGTCATTACCACCGACTTGGCTCTGGGCATGAACAGGGTTGTCTTCGGGATAGTGGACCGTAGCGGTATGCCCGTCCGAAGCCAGCAAGCTCAGGTGCGGGCTATGTTACTACCCCCGGGCGATGCTCCGGGCGAGCAACGGGCGTCCGCAGTCGCCGAATTCAAACAATGGCCGGCCGGGCCTCAAGGCGTTTTCTCCACCAACCTTGACTTCGATACAGTCGGATTCTGGCAATTGTATGTAAGTACCACCGGCCCCGATGGGTCGTCGGTATTGGCCCAAGGCGCTTTGCAGATCAAGGAAAAGAGCGACACCCCGTCGTTGGGAGACCCCGCCCCGACCAGCGTAACCCTGACGGGAGCCGACGTAGAGGACCTAACCCACATCACCAGTTCAACACAACCAGACCCCGACCTTTACAGATTGTCGGTGGATCAGGCTTTGGCCGATGGGAAGCCTTTGGTGGTGGTTTTCGCCACGCCAGCTTTCTGCGTCAGCGCCACCTGCGGTCCCCAGGTAGAGGTCCTCTCCGCAGTGAAGGACAAGTTCGGTGACAAAGCCAACTTCATTCATGTGGAAGTTTTCAAAGACCCTCATCTCATCCAGGGCAGCCGCCCTCCCGCGGACTCAACCGTTCCGTCAGTGGAAGAATGGAATCTACCCACCGAACCCTGGACGTTCGTCATGGACAACGAGGGGAAAATCAGCGCCAAATTCGAGCAGTTCACAACCGAGGAAGAGATAGAAGCGGCCCTGAACGAACTTTTCTAGCCCCTCGGCGAAGTTCCCTAACAACGACAGTAATCCCACCGTCCTAGCCCCCTTTCGTAAAGGGGGTTGGGCGGATTTCCTTCAGTCAATAATCTCCACCGCAACCAACGACTCCCCTCGGCGAACGTAAGTCACCGCTACCTTCTGGCCGAATAGTTGGTGCTCCCGCAAGTGGGATGGCGAAAAACGCAGGGGACCCTCGGAAGTAAACGTCCAGACTTGCTCGTCTGACGTGCGGATACGCAGCGTTTCCAATTCAGCGATGTTGCGCCCAACAACCTCCACCACCAAACCCTCTACCTGCCCGGTAGTTGCACCCGAATCAGGGGACGCCGTCGGGGCGATAGCATCCACACCTCCGCAGGCAAGCAGTAAAAGGAGTAGGGATGCAGCTATTGTCCCGACGCTAAGCGATAGTCCAAACCGAACGCCGCCACCTTTGGTCAATGAGGGGATTCCGGCGGCAGGCAATTCCAAAGTCCTCTAGCTGAAACGGAAGACTTTGGCGGCTACGACGGCTGTTCCGGCAGCCCATCCCGCCATGATGGCCAGTTGGGGCCAAGTCTCCCATAGGGGAGCGCCGTCTATCGCCACCTGACGCATAGCCGATAGCATGGGCGTCAAGGGTAGGGCTTCGGCCAGGTATGGGAATATCCAGGGAAATGTAGTGGTGGAGAAGAAGGTGCCCGCAAAGAACATCATCGGCAGAACCACTGCGTTGCCCATCCCGGAGGCCGCCGCCGGAGTGCGGGCCCAAGCGGAAAGGATGAACCCGATGTTCAGGAACACCAGGCTGCCCAGAGGCACGATGACGAAGAGCCAGACGGGGTTTCCATGCACTCTCGCGCCGAACACGAAGACGCCGACGGCCAGGATTATGCCCGCCTGCACCATCGCCAGCACCAAGTGGGCGGAGATTTCGCTGGCAAAGTACTTCCAGATGGGGAGCGGAGTAACCAATAGGCGTTTCAATATGGAATTGTTCCGATAGGTGCTGATGCGGACGGGGATGGAGATTATGGCGCTGGTCATGATACCTAGCGCTATCAACCCCATGAGGACACTATCGAAATAAGAAACCTCTGGAATCGTTATCTCTTCGGAGACCACCTGCAACGCCTGCTCGTTGGATAGGCTGGATGGCTGCACTTTGGCCACCAGGTTCCTCAAAACTCCATCCACCAATTGGTTTCTCTGAAGGTCTCTGGTGTTGTGCACCAAGGCTACCGAGGCCGGGGCGATCGACGAACCCTCCGGAGAGAGATCAACGAATCCTACCGGGATGATTAGCAGATAGTCCAGATCCCCTTCAGCAACCCGGAGACGGGCGGCAGACTCAGAGGTTGGAGTTTGTTCCAATCCAAGGAATTCAATGCCGGCCAGTTGTTCTCTCAGCAGTTTTGATGCTTCGGTGTTGGCTTGGTCGACTAGGACCAAGTTGGGAGAACCCACGCCCTTGATATCCAGAAGCCCGAACACCACCACCAGCATCAGTGGGAAGAACAATGCCCAGAAAGTTGCCTGACGGTTCCGGGACATCATCTTGAGATTCGTTAAAGTAAAAACAAGCATAACTAGTCCCGCAACTCGTTGCCGGTCAACTCAAGGAACACGTCCTCCAGAGTCACGGGCGCAATCTCCAAGCGTTCCAGGTTAATATCACTGCGCACCATCTCGTCCAGCACTTTACCCAGCGAAGAAGGTCCACTTTTGAGACGAAGCAGGTAGGAATTTCCATCTAATTCCTGGACGAACTCGACGGAGCCGTTCAGGGAAGCCATCTGGTCTTCCGTCAACGGGTTGTCCATCGCCAGCTTTACCGTGTAGGCGGCTTGCAACCTGCCGACCAGGTTCCTAGGGGTATCCACAGCTTTCAGGGAGCCGCCGTCCATGATGGCAAGCCGGTCGCACAGCTCCTCTGCTTCTTCCATATAGTGGGTGGTGAGAACCACGGTAACGCCCCGCTGATGTATCTCCCTGATGAGACCCCAGATGTTACGGCGAGCTTGGGGGTCCAGCCCGGTGGTGGGCTCATCCAGAAATAACAACTCCGGGTCGTTTATCAGGCTGGCGGCCACGGTGAACCGTTGCACCTGGCCTCCGGAGAGATGTTTCACGTAGCTGCCGGACTTATCTAGAAGTCCGACCTGTTCCAGCAAGGTCTGCGGCTCGATACGCTTGGGGTAAAAGGAGCCCAGGAGGGAGAGTATCTCTTTAAGAGAAAGATAGTCGAAGTATGCCGAGGATTGGAGTTGGACGCCGATCCTCGCTTTGACTTCGTTGCGGCGCTTGAGGACATCCAGGCCAAGGACGGTGACCTCGCCTTCGGTCGGCGCCAAGAGGCCTTCGATAACTTCTAGGGTTGTGGTCTTACCGGCTCCATTCGGTCCGAGAATACCGAATATCTCGCCCCGATTCACAGTAAAAGAAACCTGGTCAACTGCTGTGAAGGAACCGTACCGTTTGACCAGACCCTCTACCCGAATCGCAGTATCCATGATAACATCGTGAATTATATCACACTCTCACTTCAAGCCTAGCTGACGAGGTTCCAAGCGGGTTCTCGCTTAACTTTTCCAGCACGGCTTCAAGTAGTTAACGGCGTCCCGGCCGATGATGTTGGCGCACCTAAGTTGATTCAACGACGCGGTCCTTATATCCAAGAGCACCGACAGACCGGCCGAACTGTCATGACACTATGTTAGATTGTTGGGCGTTTTAATGGCAATAGGGCAGGCATCTGGGACCCCGTCCGAAACCGGAAGATCCGGTAATTGGTTTCGTGGACTCACCCTCACTACAGTGTTGGCCGCCTTCGCCCTGATTATCCTGGGCGGAGTGGTACGGGTTACCGAATCCGGGTTGGGCTGCCCCGACTGGCCGCTGTGCCACGGTAGGATAATCCCACCCTTAGAGATGACAGCCATCATAGAGTATTCCCACCGTTTGGTCGCTTCAGCGCTGTTGGGCCCTTTAATCGTCGCTACCTGTGCCGCCGCTTGGATATCTTACAGGCGTCATAGTTGGCTCGTCGTCCCGGCCACCGTGGGACTGGTCCTGATGCTGGCCCAAGCTTTACTCGGTGGAGCGGCGGTACTGACCGAACTACCCGGCTGGATCGTAGCCACCCACTTGGCATTGGGCGAGGCGCTGCTGGCGTGCCTGATTCTGGTGGCGGTGGTGGCCAACTACGGCCCACCCTCCCTTCCCGATGGACTTCATGATGCCGGCGGCGCTCTTAATTTCCCAATATTGGCGCTGGTTTCGGGACTGGGAATCTATCTGGTCATCATCTCCGGGTCAGTCGTTACCGGCACCGGCGCCACCGGGGCTTGCTCAAACTGGCCGCTATGTCAGTTTCAGCTATTCCCAGGAGGTGGCCTTCCGTTGATTCACATGTCCCACAGAGTCGTGACGATAATCATCGGTCTTATTTTCGTATATACTTTGTATTCAGCCTACCGGGGACCCGCTTCCTCTCACCGCATACGACACCTTTCCGTGATAGCCGCTGTTTTGTTCGTGGTGCAGGTAGGTGTGGGAGCAGCCACCGTGTTAATGCATTTCCCTGCGGAGTTTAGAGCCTTGCATCTTTCTTTGGCCACTTTGATATGGGGAGTTGTCGTGGCTCTAGCGGCTGTGAGTCTGATTAAACCCGGCCCCGGCCTTTCGGGAACATCCGATGCTTGATCGTCCGACGATAACGGGAGCGGAACCGGACTCCGGACCGAACCGTCTGGAGAGCCTGCAGCAGACGTTCAACGATTATCTGGCTCTGACAAAACCCCCCATATTGACCCTGCTCGTTCTCACGGCCATCGGCGGCCTGTTTGTGGCCGCGGCGGGCGTTCCTCCCTTGGTTGTGACCTTATTGGTGTGCCTGGGAGGCGCGTTGGGAGCCGGTGGGGCCAACGCCCTGAACCACTACCTTGACCAGGACATCGACAGAAAGATGTCCCGCACCGTGAAGCGACCCATACCGGGCAACCGGGTTTCCCCTCGGAAGGCGCTGATTTTCGGTATTCTATTGAACGTCGCATCGTTCGCGATATTAGGTTATGGGGTAAACCTGCTGGCCGCCTCCCTGACCCTCTCCGCAACCCTGTTCTACGTATTCGTCTACACCATGTGGCTGAAACGAACTACGCCTCAGAACATCGTGATTGGCGGGGCAGCAGGATCGATCCCGCCGATGGTCGGTTGGGTGGCCATCACCGGCAGCTTGGACCTGCCTGCTCTTTACATGTTCAGCATCGTGTTCTTTTGGACGCCGCCTCACTTCTGGGCTTTGGCTTTTATGATTCGAGACGACTACGCGGATGCCGGGATTCCCATGCTGCCGGTGGTCACGACCTCAGAACATACGGCGCTCCACATCTTCCTGTACTCCCTAGTGTTGGTGGCAATAAGCCTTGTTTTTGCCTCCACGTCGGCCGTGAGTTGGGTATATCTTGGGACAGCCACATTGCTGGGCATAGTCTTCGTCGCCATGGCTTTACGCCTGATGAAAGACTCTTCTAAGAAACAGGCCAAGCCCCTGTACCTGTTCTCCCTCCTTTATCTGGCTCTGCTGTTCCTTGCGATGATGGTCGATAGCGTAGTGCCGTTCTGAGTGAACCATTTAATCACTGCCCAGAAATAACAGCTGACGCCACGACTATGAATGCCTAAAGCCGGAATCAGGTCCGTTGACATCGTTATTAAGGCTGTGATAACGTCCGAGCCTAATAGTGAAAAAAAGCACAGACCCTATCGTGAGAGGGCAGGGAAAGCTTGAAGCCACAGCCCGGACAACTAAAACGAATCCGCAACCGAATCAGCGGCGGCGGCTACAATTACCGGCGTTTCGCCAAATTCGCCATGCTTGCCGCAGTCTTACTTCTCCTCCTTGCCTGCTCCACTGGCAAGCAGTCCACCTGGGACCCGGTAGGGCCAGTAGCCGAACGACAGCTACTTCTATTTAACGTCCTACTCTGGGTAATGGTAGCCGTCTTTATTTTGGTAGAAGGGATTCTGCTATATGCGGCAGTTCGCTATCGCCGCCGTCCCGGACAAGGACTGCCCAACCAAACTCACGGCAACACACCATTGGAGATTGCCTGGACCATCGTACCGACCATATTAATCATGGCTTTAGGTATCTGGTCGGTGATCACCCTCTACCAATTTGACGAACCTCCGGCATCCGCCAACAACGTTTTGCACGTGAATGTCACGGGCCACCAATGGTGGTTTGAGTTCGAATATGAAGACGCTGGAGCCGGCAAGCGAATAGTCACTGCCAACGAACTAAAAATACCGGTGGACCGGGCTGTTAGGCTAACCCTAGAGAGCGACGATGTGCTTCACAGCTTCTGGGTACCTAAGCTGGCAGGTAAAGTTGATGTCGTTCCGACCCGGACGAACCACATGTGGCTCCAAGCCGACTCGGACAAGATTGACTCCTTGCCTGCCATCTTCTTTGGTCAATGCGCCGAGTTCTGCGGCATCGCCCACGCGTTGATGAAGTTCCAAGTTCGTGTCATGGACCAACAGGATTACGATTCTTGGGTAACCAATTACGGGCCTCCGCCAGCAACGACGGCACAGGCCCAAAAAGGCCAGCAGCTATTCGGCCAATGCGTGATGTGCCACACTGTTGACGGGAATAATGACTCGTCGGCGCAGGCCAGCCGAAAAGAAGCCTACGTGGCCGGAGGAGCTTTGGCGCCTGCGCCCAATCTAACCGACCTGCGTACCAGGGGTACATTGGCGGCAGGCCTTTTGGATCTGAACAAAGAGAACTTCAAGCGCTGGGTTAAAACCCCGGATATTATTAAGCCCGGAAATTCAATGCAGGCCCGGGCCGCTCACCTTTACGGAAGTGGACAACTAAGCCTAAGCGACGACGACTTAGACGCTCTCGCTGCGTATCTATTGAACCTACAGTAGTCCACGCGAGCCATCCTCGCATGGAAGACTCCCCGAAGCGGGGACGGCACCGGTCAACGGTATTCAGGTAACGGAAACGTCGGAGACAGACCATGGCATCAATCACTGGAGTGATAGCGCGACCTACCGGCTATACCGGCTTGTGGGGATGGATCACAACTGTCGACCATAAGCGCATCGGAGTCCTCTACGGTGTAACCGCTTTCATCATGTTTCTAATCGCGGGATTGGAAGCCGGCGCAATTCGCGCCCAGCTAGCCCAGCCGGATAGCACACTGATAGGCCCGGAAACCTTCAATCGCCTGTTCACGATGCACGCCACCGCGATGGTGTTCATGGTAATCATGCCGCTGAGCGCCAGTTTCTTCAATTTTGTGGTTCCACTGGCCATCGGCGCCCGAGACGTGGCTTTCCCGCGACTAAACGCCTTCAGCTATTGGGTCTTCCTATTCGGGACTCTCCTGATGCACGCTAGTTTTCTGGTGGGCCAGGTCCCTGACGCGGGTTGGTTCTCATACGCCAACCTAACTTCAACAACCTACAGTCCCAACGACGGCCTGGATTTCTGGGCACTGGGTCTGCTGGTGTTGGGGGTATCTTCGGTGGCCGCCGCCCTGAACTTCATGGTGACCATAATCAATATGCGTTGTCCGGGCATGACCATGATGCGGATGCCCGTTTTCATCTGGATGACGCTAATCACCTCTATCCTGTTGGTGCTGGCCTTCCCGGTCATCACCGTTGGTTTGGTCGAACTCGTCCTGGATCGAAACTTTGGGACGCACTTCTTTGACACCTCTGGGGGTGGTGACCCAATCCTGTGGCAGCACCTATTCTGGGTGTTCGGCCATCCAGAAGTTTACATCTTGATCTTGCCTCCCATGGGTGTGGTCTCAGAGATACTACCCACCTTCTCCCGGAAGCCTTTGTTTGGTTACCCCGTCGTGATTTTCTCCGGCATCGTCATCGGATTCATGAGTTGGGCGGTCTGGAGCCACCACATGTTCACCACGGGAATGGGTCCCACGGCTCTCACGGTGTTCACGATTACCACCATGCTGATCGCTGTCCCCACGGGGGTAAAGATATTCAACTGGATCGGCACCATGTGGGGTGGCTCCATCGAATTCAAGACCCCCATGTTGTTCGCGATCGGGTTTATATCCCTGTTCATAATTGGTGGTCTGAGCGGAGTTTCTCACGCCGTAGCACCCTCAGATTTCCAACAGCAAGACACCTACTACATCGTGGCCCACATCCACTACGTGCTGTTTGGCGGATCTATCTTCGGGATTCTTGCCGGCATGTACTACTGGTTCCCTAAGTTGACCGGACGCATGATGGGCGAGGGCCTGGGTAAATGGAACTTCTGGCTCACATTCATCGGAATGAACCTTACCTTCTTCCCCATGCACTACGTGGGATTGAACGGGATGCCCCGGAGAATCTACACCTACGGCGAAGAATTCGGTTGGGGATTGTTGAACTCCCTGTCATCCCTTGGGTACGTAGTTCTCTTTATAGGGATGCTGATGTTGGTTATCAACATTATCCGGTCCCTGCGCAACGGCCGCGTCGCCGGGCACGATCCCTGGGACGCTCCTACATTGGAGTGGAGTATCTCTTCACCGCCACCAGTCTATAACTTCGCCGAGATTCCCCGGGTCGAAGGGCGGGATCCTTATTGGACCACCAAGCGCCGCGCCGAAGCAGCGGGCCAGCCGGTTGCCGGACCCGAGGCGCGAGTTGACGTGTCGACGATTCATATGCCCAGCCCATCATACTGGCCTGCGTTTGCGGCTGTGGGTGTAGTATTGATTGCAGCAGGCCTTCTGACCCATTACGGCCTAAGTTTCGTAGGGGGCGTAATCGCTCTCTTAGGCACCATCGGCTGGAGCAATGAACCGGCCACAGCACCGCAGTCACATCATTAGGAGAGCTAGTTTTGGCCCACGCGGCAGAACACGCGATTGAAGAGACGACCACCGGTCTTAACCACAGGAAGATGCTCATGTGGGTCTTCCTGGGTTCGGACTGTATGTTCTTTGCCGCTTTAGTCGCTACGTACATGGTCTATCGGGGCCAAAGTCTTACCGGCCCTTACCCCATCGACATAATTGACGTGCCGATAACCACCATCAGTACTTTCGTGTTGCTATGCAGCAGTTTCGCAATGGTTCAGGCTCTATCCGCCACCAACCGGGATGACCAGCGGGGTATCCGCATATGGCTGCTGGCCACGGCGATTCTGGGTGCGATCTTCATCGGTTTCCAGATTTTCGAGTTCAACCACTTCAAGAACGCAGGCCTCACTCTTGGCACCAACTTGTTCGGAGCAACATTCTTTACGCTGACCGGGTTCCACGGCGCCCACGTAACTGTTGGAATCATTTGGCTGCTGGGGATGCTCGTCGTGGCGATGAAGGGCCGTCTAGGTCCGGCCAGCAGCTTAGACGTGGAACTGGTGGGTCTCTACTGGCACTTTGTAGATATCGTATGGATCATCATATTCACGCTGCTGTACTTGATAGCCGGGTTTGATACCGGTCCCGCGGCCTTGCCCGGAGGTTAGGTTCGCATGCCCTGTGCGACATTTCAGGAGATCATTGAATGAGCAGTAGCCAGCAAACCGAACAGAGCCATCACCCTACGTTCCAACAGTACGTATTGGTGGCTATTATTCTATTTGTCATCACCATCATAGAATTCTTCGCGATCTTCCCTGATCCGGATCTCATCGGCGCCGCCAAGATTCCGGTTCTGGCCATACTATCGGCGATCAAGTTCGCCATAGTAATCATGTTCTACATGCACCTGAAGTTCGACGACCGAATGTTCACAGTACTCTTCTTGGCCGGACTGGCACTGGCGTTCATGGTGGGAATCGCGGTCTTAGCGATGTTCACTGCTTTAGATGGCAAGCCCCGGGCCTTCGCCAGCGCTCATGCCGTCCCCTATGAAAAAGGCGAACACGGAGTGGAACACGTTAAGCCAACAGCTGTCCCTATACCAACCGTGCCACCCGCAGTCACCACGCCCACTGAGTCCGCTGCGCCGGACGTTACAGCCACAACAGCTCCGGAACCGGCGGCAGAACCCTCCGGAGGATCAGGCGCTGGGGCTTCGATAGATATTGGCACCGACGGCGACGCCCTTACATTCAGCGAGGCGGCTCTCTCCGCCGCCAGCGGTTCATCAGTTACGGTGACCTTTAATAACGGATCCGCGGTCAATCAGCACAACTGGGTATTGGTTCAGGACGGCACCAAAGACGCTGTTGCAACGGACGGAACCGCGGCCGGCCCCGCAGCGGCTTGGATAAAGCCTGGAGACGAAAGGGTAGTGGCAAGTTCCAAGCTGCTGAACCCGGGAGATTCAGAAGCGGTGACCTTCACTGCGCCCGCTGCCGGGACCTACCAGTTCGTATGCACCTTCCCCGGACATAACTTCACCATGTTCGGAGATTTCACAGTCAATTAAGAATCGGGTT
>CAXEOX010000012.1:0-44011 GCA_963997925.1 uncultured bacterium | reverse complement strand
GTCGTTATCGCCATCCCTATCCCAAGTATCCAGCTCCACCCACTCAGATGGTGGTACTTCCGGAGTTGGGACCTGGGGTTCTTGGGTAGCCTGTCCGGAACAGGCCAAAATACCTGCCAGCACAACGGCAAGCAAAGCTATTTTTAAGACTGTAATAGGTCCGATCTCTTTCACCTTCCCTTAGCACCAGTTGTTTCCGGGTAATGGGTGTATTGGGTAGCCTATAGGCTTTGATTCCTTGGATATACGAGTGCAAGCCGGAAGGGGATTGCCACTGCCGCCACCCATCAACACAACTTCACCAAAAATCATTGTAAGCAGGGTACGGTAGCAAGGCAAGAGGCTGCATACCGTCCCTCCTCAGATGACGGCTTGTTTCGCTAGTCATTGGATAGCGGCAACCGACTTCTACGCTTCGACCCGTCCCACAACAGAAACCGCCGCCCTAATCATATCAACCCCCAGTTAAGATACCGCCGCTTCCTCTTCTTCCAAACTCGACGCTGATTCGTATCTGAATCTCGATGAACAACTTTAGCCTATGTGCTAGAATAGTCACGATGGAAACGCCTCGCGAAGAACCTCTATATTGGGACAGCAATCGTCGACCTACCGCCGTTCTGTTTATCATGGCTGCGGTAACAGCGGTGCTTGGTCTATTCCAGTGGCAAGGTTCCGGTGATCCAACTTTATTGATACTAGGTGTGGGTGTTGCATCCTACAGTTGGCTTACCAACGCCAAGAGTTATCTGATTTTTTCGGAACGCTTGGTGATTATCTTCGGTACGCCAAGAAAGCGGATCATCCCATTCAACCAGATCTCTCACGTTGAATTCTTGAGTTTGCCAACCATGGGGGATCGGGTTCGGATCCGGATGTTGAACGGCCGCGGAATCATGCTGCAGACAAAGGACACCGAAGCCTTCCATGACCGGCTGGACGACGCGCTGAATGATTTCCACGGTCCGCGACAGGAATACCCTCTGGACCGCGGTGATTCCGTCGACGAGAATCAGACCTAAAAAGATTCTAGCGCGTCCGGAAACAGTCCCTAGCCTCGATGGACAAGACCCATCGGGGCTTTTGTTTTATTCAGACATCTGCCCAAGGATCCGATTACTAGCTTAGCCGTCTCCGGCTCCTTGAGGCGCTGCGGTTCTCTGCTCCTGGCGTTGGGCGGAACTCCTTTGGAACGCCGCCACGAAGCTACCGCTCATCATGATTAAGACCACTGCCAGAGCGGAAAATCTAAAGCCATCCCGGTATGCCAATTGAGACTCGGCCACCGGCAGCAGATCGATAGCGAAGGGCAATGCCAGGCCCAACACCGTGGCGCTTATCGTAGTTCCTATCGTATGTCCCATCTGCCGTGTGGTCTCTAACATGCCGGAAGCGAAGGTTCGGCTCTCCGGCAGCGTGTTCATCACCACTGCATTATTGGCGGTATTGAACAGGTTGGAACCGATGTATGTCGGAAGCAACAGCAGGGGAATGCCCCACCAACTAACGGTGCTGGCAAACGCCCCCACCAATAGAAATCCAAGGGCGATGCCCATCAAAGCGCCGGGTCTTAGCCATCTTGGATTGTAGCGGTCGTACCACCAGCCAGCGAAGGTGGGCAAGAATAGTCCCAAGATCTGGTTGGGCAGCAAGACCAAGGTAACGAATATGGGCGCCTTGCCAAGGCCGTTCTCGACGACGATGGGAATCAATGTGACCACGGCTAGCATCGACAGATGGAACGTGGTGTTGGTGTACAGGGCCGTGGAGAAATATTTGTACTTAAAGTACCTGAAATCTAAGAATGGCTCTTTGGTGCGATGCTGGACCACTATGAACAACGCCAGCAATGACAGGAACAGGATGTGCATGGGCACATGGTAGGAGATGGCTTCTTCCGAGGTGAACGTCTCCTCTCCTCCGTGGATATGCAACCCTGAAAGGACAAACGTACCCAGGGTTACCACCATCAAGATAGCCCCGACATAGTTGATGGAGATGTTCCTGGCGGACTCGGTCAACTGGGCGGCTTGGTATTTCAACAACGGATAGCTGTTCTTGACAGCCAACAAGCCTACGGGGAGGGACGTTAGGAACACGAAGCGCCAATTCAGGAACTGCAAGAAGATTCCGAAGACCACGAGTCCGAGCAGTGAACCCATTCTGGCCGAGACGACAGGCACCGAGAAGGCCCTGCCCCGTTCCTTATCGTCGAATACCATCGCTAATATCGCATTGGAATTTGCGGTGATTAACGCGCCTCCGACGCCCACCAAGCCGCTCCACAGAATCAACTGATTAAAATCAAAAGAGGTCGCAGCCAGGACGCTTGCGACCGATAGGACGATGATTCCGATGAAGTAAACTCTTGCGTGACCGTACTTCTCGCCCAAACGGGCCGACAGGAATACGGTGCTACCAAGCATCAGCAACCGGACAATCACCATCCAGGCCGCTTTAGATACTTCGATGTCGAAATCCCGCGCCACCGAGGGGATGGTCATTGCGATCGGCATACTGGACAACTGGACCAGCATCTGGGAAGAAGCCAATCCAATCATGGTTTCCCGGCGTTCTCTGCTGGTCCCCAACTCGCGGAACGTGCTGATTATGTTGAGGCGTTGAAGAAGTAATGAAAGGATGAAGATTACCCCGCGTTAACTCTAAGTTGGTACGAATTTCCTTGCGTTCGGCCAGAGCCCATCATCGCATACTGGGCTTTCCGTTCCTAGCCGCTTGCCCCTACGGATCGCCTCGGATTGCGCGCGATGAGCTTTAGGACCATTCACCGTCGATTTTTTAGATGCGCAATCTCCGGAGCCGATTCCGGCCCAACAATCCGATGGCTACGGAGGAGTCGGCGTATTCAGATCAGCTTCCAAAGATTCCACAGTGTACCCCTCTTTCCGGACCCGCAGATCCAGATAGGTTAGGGTACTACCAATCAAGATCCAGGGCGTGGTTACCGTACCCACAACGGCTGAGTATATCCCCACTAGCGTGCTATGCGCCGGGTCGTTGGAAAATGGCAAGACCGCCATGGCCAGGACAATCGGCAGTGCCCAATAAACTGCCCCGATTCCGAAAACCCGCATCCAGTTCCCTCGAACCAGAAAGATGCTGCGCCGAAAGGCTGACACTGGATCCCGGTTTTCCACCATGATGGTCTGGGGGTAAAACCAAAGCACCACCAGCAGAACCAACAACATCGGTATTCCAACGAGAACCAGGCTAAGCAGCGCGCTGGTGCCCACGAGGACCAAGTGGGCCACCAGGCAGACTTCCAGAGAGACGACACGATTCCAGGCCCTGGAGTATGAGGAAGCCACCGTGGGAGTCAGTCCCACATAATCCGCGGACACCGCATGGGTGATTGCGCCAAATGTCAGAGCCGTTATGCCCAACGAGGCTATGACAAGCGTTACTGCCCACCAAATTGGTAGCGTACCGAGGCCGAGAAGTCCTGGAAGTTGAGGTATCAGGCCAATGCCCAGGAATACCGCCGGGTTCTTCCCGTACAAGCGCACAGACTCCAGCAGGAACTCGTTCAAGCTCCGGGGAGCCCATTGGGTTCGATCCGCGCGCACTTCACCGGCTGGTCCTACCTGGGCCGGATCTACGTCGTCTTTCGCCAAGGCGTCGAAGGCCCAGCCGCAGTTGCCACAATAGGAGGCATTGACCGGGTTATCGGCCCCGCAGTAGTTACAAGCCATGCCGGGCCCTTTGTCCCAACCCGGCTGAAGGCGCGAGGAACCTAGCCAGTATGTCCGGTCCCAGAGAGACGACCGATACTTCAAGCACTTCCCTGCGGTCTGAGAATGTCCCAGCCGATTGGTTACCGCCCGATGACGGACACCGGCTAACCCACTCGCTGGGCATCAGGATCGTAGGAGGGGCGGACCAACTCGTAGGAATCGGCGGTGGAGCAATACATGTTACCGGCCAGCCTGCCTACCGGTTTTAGCCTTTGATGGTTTATCCGGTGGCCGTCGATGATGTCGTCACGCAGGTGGACCAACACGACCTCGCCTATCACCAGTCCGTGTTCATGATCGCCTTCACCGATCTTCACCACCTGGTTCAAACGGCATTCCAGGTTCACCGGAGATTCGGCGACCCTCGGCGGCTTCACGATTTGGGATGGCGCATGAGTCAGGCCGGCTATCTGAAATTCATCTACTTCCATCGGATATTCGGCGGCAGTGATGTTCATGGCTTCAGCTATTTCGTCGGAAACGATGTTAATGACGAACTCGCCGGTTTCCTCGATGTTGGCCAG
Source organism: uncultured bacterium (assembly GCA_963997925.1). Classification (GTDB taxonomy): domain Bacteria; phylum Chloroflexota; class Dehalococcoidia; order Lucifugimonadales; family UBA3495; genus UBA11650. Next base: position 39,732 of record CAXEOX010000012.1, on the reverse strand, counting down.
GGTGTCCTTCTGCTTGTCTCCGGCTTTCCGGTTCGAGGAGAATACGATGGTCGGCGGATGGTAGGACACGGCATTGAAAAAGGAGTAGGGCGCAAGGTTCACGTAACCATCACTGGACATGCTGGAAACAAAGGCTATGGGCCGGGGTACAATCACTCCGGTGAAGACCCTGTTGAAACCTTCGAAATTATTTGGGTCGATGATCAAGACGGTACCTCCAGATGGGATTGTAACGATTATACCCTTTTGACATTGGTCATCGGCGCTGCTATCTTTGTGGCGGTCCAAATAGCGGCTTTGGGAGACGTGAATCACTACCAAGCCCTCCTAAGCAGTCAGGCTCCAACTTGATGATAAAGGACATCCCTTGATGAAATGGACTGAGACTATCGTGCAGGCGCTTAAGAACTGGAACACCTCATTGATTGCCTATGTGCCGGACATCTCGATTCACGAGGTAACCAGACTCATCGACAACGACCCATTCTTCCATCTGGTTTCGGCCACGCGAGAAGAGGAAGCCATCGGAATAGCCGTCGGCGCCCACGCTGTGGGCCGCAACGCCGCAGTCTTCATGCAGTCCAGCGGCTTCGGCAATACACTCAATGCCGTGGCCAGTCTTTGCGTCCCCTATCGCACTCCGATCCCCATGTTTATCAATATGCGTGGTGGTCCGGGCGAATTCAACATAGCTCAGGTTCCCATGGGTAGAGCGACCAAGCCTATCCTCGACCAGTTCGGGTTGGTCCATTTCACGTTCGACGACGATAACCGGATGGATGAGCGGCTGGACGGAGCCTTGAAGCTGTGCCATGCCGGACGCCAACCGGTTGCTATCTGCCTTACCCAGTTGCTCCACGGAGGCAAAGTTGCTTAGGTTTGAAGCCACTCAGTTGATACTGAAATACGCCGGAGACCGCCCCATCGTCGCCAACCTGGGACCCACCACCGATGAACTGTGGCACGCCCAGCACCGGGACCGTAACTTCTACACCTACGGAAACATGGGTCTTTGTTCCTCTCTAGCCCTGGGCATGGCCGTGTCCACCGATGAGCAGGTTATCTCTTTGGACGGGGACGGTTCTCTGCTGATGAACCTGGGGGCCATCGCTACGATAGGCAGGGAGCAACCCAAGAACTTGATCGTGGTGGTTTGGGACAACGAAAAATGGGACCAGACCGGCCACCAGCCCAGCCATACAGCCATGGGCACCGACCTTGAAAAGGTGGCGCAGAGCTGCTCGATAGCCCACACCGCCACCGTAACCGACCTGGAAGAACTGGAAACGGTATTCCGAACAGCGTTAGAGGGAGATGGTCCCTGGTTCATCGTGGCCAAGACCGAGTCGTCCGAACCGATGCCAATCTCGCCCATCGAGCCGGAAATGACCCTGTACCGATTCCGCAACTCTTTCATCCGCTAAGAATCGGCGATGCAAAACAAAAAGCCCGAACGGGAATCCCGTTCGGGCTTTTTGTGTCCTATGCTAAGGGCTTGGAGTTTAATGCTTGAGGTACTTGTCGAACCAACCCAGCGTGCGGGTGAGAGCGTCCTGGGCGGAGGCCTCATGGTAGCTGCCGCGCTCGTCGCAGTTGAAACCATGACCGGCGTCAGGGTAGCTCTTGAAGTCGTAGGTTACGCCTGCTTCTTTGAGCTTGGCTTCGATGGTAGCCATGTCTTCGGGTGACGGGTTTGCGTCCTGTCCGCCGAAGTTGCCCATCACCGGAATCTTGATCTGGCTGGTGAGGTCGATGGGAGCCGGGCCGTCACCGAAGGGCAGCAACGTGCGTCCGGGGTAATAGCACGAGGCGGCGCTGAGACCGGTGCAACTGGTGGACGCCAGGTAGGTGATACGGCCGCCGACGCAGTAGCCGACGATACCAACCTTCTGGCCGTTGGTGCGGAAGAACTGCTCGGACTGGGTCCATTTGATGACCTGGTTGATGTCCTCAACCAAGTCGTCGTCTCGCAGCGCTCCCATGTACCGGTTCCGTGCCGGAGCGTCCTCATCCCCGTAACCCAACTTGGGATTGGGATGCTCCCGGTGGAACAGCGCCGGGGCCACGGCTACGTAGCCTTCCTGCGCAAATCGGTCACAGACCTTTTCTATGTGCCTGGTGACTCCGAACGCCTCTTGGACAACAATCACGGCGGGAAAGGCGTTTCCGGCCGCGGGAAGCGGGTGGCTGACGTAGCAGACCATGTCTGAACCTTCATAGCCATGAAGATCGTCCATCTCCCGCTCGCCGGCGAATCTTAGGTTTTCCCAAAATGACGGCATCTCTATACCTCCTACTCATGGGCTTATCCCCATCGGTTCCATTGTGCACTGCGCCCGATGGTCTCATTACGCATAACACTTGGCAGGGTTGGGCCGATTTTAGCAGAGTGTTCGAGTTGAAACAAGTTTGATTCAAGGTCAAGTTGATAAGGATCCGGTCTTTGTGTTCGTCCTGAGCGTGATGCAGCCTCGGTGTAGATAGGCCGGAGGGAGGAACAATCGCCATAGATCGGGGAATAAAAAATGGCCGGACGGGGCATAACCCCGTCCGGCCACGTTAAAGCGATGTATCTACCCGCTATCGGGAACGTTGGTCCTCAATCTGATTGGCCATCACCTGAATCTCAGCCAGGGCGGCAGAAACCTCGTCAGGAGACGACTGCTTGAATACCATTTTCTCGCTTTGAGAGAGACCGCTGATATCCAGGTGCAGCTCCATGGTCTGGTCCCCTGCTTCGCTCTGGAGTTCTAGTCCGTAATACACCAGGGAGCGGCGCAGGTCCGGTGAGAACATGCTGGGTCCGAATGGGACCTTGTAATGCTGGGTCAGAGTCATAGTACCCTCGGCACCGTCGAACGCCAGCACCCTTTCGGACCCGTCCTCGTAGTACAGAGTAACCATGCCGCTCTCCAAGTCGTTACCCTTGGAGTAGTTGTTCAACTGGACGGTGCTGAGCACCGACCGCTTCTCCGCGTCGAACAGAGCAAAGAAGACGGTGATGTCTCTTTTCTCGGTATCCACCTGGAAGGTGTACCAAGTGTCTACCGTCTCGCCACCGGGCATCTTCAGGTCCACGAGTCCTTCGTCCAGAATGTCACCGAATCTAACTTCGGGAAGGAAATCCAGATTCCCTCTTTCATCCGCTACTACAACGGTTTCGACGATTGGCTCGGCATCGGGAATCACAATCTCAACCGGAGCGGGCATGGGCATCGCCGTCGGGCTAAGCTTCGGGACGGCGGTGGGCGGTACCGATGTCGGTTTGACAATCTCCACTACCTTGGGAGCCGGATCCACGACCTCCACATCGGTGACGACATCGGAAACCAGGTCGATAGCAGGCTGGTCCGGGGTTTCGATACTTACATCCGTTACTTCGGCCTGGGCGGGAGACGCCGACAATGCGCCGAATCCGTCGGTGAAATAAGTCGCTCCCAGTCCGGCGGCGAGCAATACTGCGATCAAAACTAGGAATATTACCGGTTTAGGGGTGCCACGGCCCTCAGGCGCCCTTGAGTTTCTCATGATTAGCTCCTCGCGTTATATACACGTATGATTGACAAAATGATGCAGTCCAACTAAAGACGGTTAGAGATTGGGCAATTGGGCTGCGGCCTTGGAAGCGGTTTCCCACTGCTTCTGTCTTCCTTCTCTCTTGTGCTGGACTTCGCCCAGCATCCTGCTAGCGTCAGTGAAGAAGGTCTCTATCTTGTCCATCGCCGCGCCTTGGCCTATGTTGGAGACGATGACCGTGAAGCTGATGGTGTCTGATATCCTGCCGGGATAGGTACCCTTTCGTCTGCCAGCTCCGGGAACCCGCTCCGCCAGAGTGTTGTCCATCATTTCAACAATCTCTTCGGTTGCTTCATCGGAAGGTCCACTGAACAAGCCGAGAACGCTCTGGGCGTCGTAGTGAGACACTCCGTTCTCCCAAAGCTCGCAATCTATGGAGAGTTCACCCAGTGCCTGATGCAACACGTTCTGGGCACGCTCGATCTGGTTCTTAGCAACTGAGAAGTGATTGGCTTTGGTACCGCTGGAATTTCGGAAGCGCCCCATGAATGAAGTCTGCTTCTTAGGGACCGAGGTATGGCTGATCCCGATGGCGGTAGGTCCTTTGAGGATGCGGATAACGTCGTTGGCGTCAAGCACCTCACCGATGTAGCGGCGGTCCGTTTCCTCACCGACGCAGAGGATATCCATGAAAGAGTCGGCAATCTTCCGGTTCATGACTTCATAGTTGTAGGTCATGGTCTGGTTGCCACGCACGAATTTCTGGTTGTCCACCAGGAAGACGGCGTCAGCGGAGGAGTTATCCATGACCCGCTTGATACAGGTTGCGGTGTTTACCATGCTGTCTGGGTCGTCGTACTGGTTCTCGAAGGGCAATACCAGCAGAGCGTAGACAGGCTTTTTGAAGGCTTCTTTAAGTAGGTCTACAATCACGCCGACCGACCCGGACCCGGTGCCCCCGGCGGTGGTGGCGATAACCATCATGGCATCGGCGGACGGTACGTCTCCGTTGTCACGAATGGTTGAGATTATCTTGTGGCCGCCCCGCTTGGCTTGCTCTGCGCCGTCGGCGTTGACCTTGCCGGCCCCCCGCCCGCGGAACTCATCGGTGGTTCCCAACAAGATGGTGTGGTCATCGGTTTGAGGGATATGGTTGAGACCGTAGAGGTCTCCAGCTCCCAGGTTGACTGCAAAAACCCCTTTTGATAGGGGGTCCTCATCCGAGCCGGTGAAGATTCTGATGTGGCGGTTTTTCCACACCCACTTCCCCATCGCGACGAATTCATCGGCTATATTTGATCCACCTTGGCCTGCTCCAACTATGACGAGCTTCATGGTCAACTCCTTGATTTAGTTAACTGGTCATCGTCCAAGAACGGCGGACCTGACCCCGTTACATCTGAGGCACCCACACACCGGCTTGTTCCAACATTGGGGCGGCAATACGGTCTATGGAGCCATTTGCAGTAATTGTAGAGCACTTAATCTAAAGGTCAGCTTTGGTTGTTTAACCAATTTTGGTTATTTTTTGAGTATTCAACCAAATAATAATGGACGGCGTAACCCAGGGATACTCGGGGTTGCGGAGGGTAGGGGAAACCGAAGGCATCGGTAGTTGCGGGATAGCCGGTAAAAGCGGAAGGAGCCAAGTTTCCAGGGGTAAGGTTGAACGGATGAAGAGAACGAGGTTAGTCTGCCGAAACTACTTTAGTAGGGGGCGTTAGAGAGCAGAGTCGCTGGCCCTTTGACAGGCTCAGGGCGAGCGGTTGGGATCAGTCTTCCTAGTTTGTGTTGAACGCCGCCCACCGTTAATGGCATATCGAACCAGGCGGGTAGGACCTCCCCCGCGCCTTAGACCCACCGCCGGCGAACAGCGGCAACCGCAGCGATGAACAGGATGGGGGCTAGGATTGCCATCCAGTCCCAATGAACGTAGCGCCCGAACAAGGGATTGATTACCGCACTCAGGAAGACGCCCACTCCTACCAGTACTGCCGCCACGGGGATGGAGACGATCCAACTCCGGTTCTCTCTTCCGCTCCCGGAATCCCCTTTGGGGTCGCCTGAGATCAACTTGCTGAGGTTTTTCATAACGCCTCTAAGACTGCGCCAGCACTACTTGCAGCGCGGATTCCAATTCTTCCAGCGTGGCGAATCCTTCGAATCGCTGGCTGACCCGGCCTTCATCGCTCAGTATGAAGGTCCAAGACTCATTGAACCAATCGGGAAGGTCACTGATTCCCCAATCTTGAACAGGCTGAGACAGGGTAGCCTTGTTAAGGTCTCCCTGAATCTCGTCGGGATTGTCGTAGATCTCAACGTGGATAAAGTTGGCTTCACCCGCATGTTCTGCTTTAAGTTCGGACAGGGTGGCGGTCTGGGGTCCGCAGGTTGGGCTGGTGCAAAAGGCCGGTGACGCAAACACCACGACGGTGGGTTTGCCAGTGGCGACGGCGTCCTCAACGGTGATTTGGTACAGATCAGGGTCCGGGGCGAAGTCGGTGGTCAATTTCTCTAGCGATTCCGTGTTCTGTAGCGTCTTATTGCGGCTCAGGGGTGGGATGGACCCGATATTGGGGACGTTGCCATGCTCTGCCACTTCAAAGAGAGCCACGGCCATGCCTTGATCCTCCACACCGTTGACAACTATGTCCAGACGCCATGGTCCGGGGCGGTCAAAGTTCATCTCCGTTACGTAGGAGCCGCGTACGCCGTAGGGCCAGAGATGAAAACCGGCCATCTTTGTTTCGCTCGCCGCCTCTCCTTCACCCAGGAAAACGGATGTGACTTGGACTTCCGGAACTTTGATCAAGGCTTTGGGGCTGGTCAGCAGGAATGCCACCCGTTGTGTTCCAACGTCCAACACCTTGGTGGCTAGTATGGTTTTCAGACCGGAAGCATCGACGGCTGGGATCGCGGTTGCCGGAGCCTGGGTGGGAACCGGGGTTGCGGCCGCACCGCAGGCCACCGCCAAGATTGCGGCCAAACCGAACAGGACTGGGAAAGCCCTACGGTTAAACGTATGACTGAACCGAATCGCCATTCTGTTATGGACCCTCCTCGTAAGCTCCGAAAGTAAAAGCGAACAGCGCAAAATCCTTTGAGTTGGAACTGAGCTTCAGTTCATGACTGGAATAATCAGGAAGCGCAACGACCTCATACAAGCGAGGTTCGTCGACGGTGATGATACTCCCCTCATCGGATACCATGACGTCTGGACCGGCTTCATCTGACCTTAGAGGACGTCCGTCGATGGTCACTCACACTTTGAACGGTGGGGCGTCATCGGCGTTTATCACTGCATTCACGCTGGTCGCTGAGAATTTCAAGGCCAGGTAGTCTTCGTAGTTTTGGGTTTCGCGGCCGTGGCGTAACTCCTCAAGGCCGTTGAACCAGGGGCCTTGTAGGTACACGTAGTGGTTGTTGTGCTCTTCAGGATCTTCGTAGTCCACCACTCGCCCTGGGCCTTCGTAGTATTCACTTTGAATTACATATAGTCCAGCGCGGCTATTATTGCGTCGGAAGCCACCGTAGATCTCCCGGGTGATTCGCTTGTCCAAGTCCCGGCTTCTTGCCTCAGAATCGAACTGGGGCTCCTCAGCAGTGCTCGCCCACACATCGGACAAGCTTGCTCCGGCGGCCCTCAGCGCATCGCGGATCTGACGTTCGGTTTCCTGATAAGACCCTTCGCCAAAGTGCTTGTAGCGAACGAAACCGTCTTTGCCCACCAAGTACTTCGCCGGCCAGGCCCGATTGGAATAGGCTCGCCAGGTACCCATCTCGTTGTCTTGGGCGATGGGGTAGGTCAAGTCGAATTCTTCGACACTGGCTTCCACGTTTTCGGTCAGCTTTTCAAACTCGAATTCCGGAGCGTGGACACCTACGATGACCAGGCCTTCTTTGGCGTATTTGTCATGCCATTCCCTGAGATATGGCATGGTGCGGATGCAATTAACGCAGGTGTAGGTCCAGAAGTCGATCAGGACTACCTTGCCCCGCAAGTCCTCCATGGTGAGCGGTTCCGAGTTGATCCAGTTTGCGATTCCCTGGAACTCTGGCGCCCGATTGCCGACGTCCCCACTCGGCTCCGACCGTGCTGAGGCCGCAAGCCACGGCCAATCCGACAACCACCAAAAGCACCGGGAGCAAAGGTATATGGGATAAACGAAGACGAGTCATCAACCGGCCTTCTTATAAACCCCAAAGGTGAATGCGAACAGCCCAAAGTCGGGCGAATCGGAAGCCATCTTAAGAGTTTCGCGGCGAACGTAGGAGGGGTTCTCCAAAACGTTGTATAACCGCGGCTCCGTTACCAGCATGTGTTAAACTCAGATATAGTGCGCGTTTGCGGTAGCCGCTTTTTGGGAGGGGGTCTTTGCAAGAACAATCGACTCATACCGCCGTTGCCCAACGGATTGTCGACAACGTTTCGAAAGTGATAATCGGCAAAAGGCCAGTGATTGAGCATGCCTTAGCGGCCCTTATCGCCCAAGGACACATCCTAATAGAAGACGTGCCCGGTGTTGGCAAAACAATGCTGGCCAAGAGCATGTCGATCTCCGTCGGCTGCAATTTTAAACGTATCCAGTTCACTCCCGACCTTCTGCCCAGTGACGTGGCTGGTATCTCCGTGTACAACCAGGCCAGCGGAGAGTTCCAGTTTCGCCCGGGCCCCATTATGTCGGAAGTTGTCCTCGCCGACGAAATCAACCGAGCTACACCAAAAACCCAGTCGGCGCTGCTGGAGGCGATGGAAGAACTGCAAGTCACCGTGGATGGGGAGACCCACCACCTGAAACATCCTTTCGTGGTGATGGCCACGCAGAACCCCATCGAGTACGAAGGCACATTCCCTCTTCCTGAAGCCCAATTAGACCGGTTTTTGATGCGCATCAGCTTGGGGTATCCCGAGTTTGAGGAAGAATTAACGGTTATCGAGCAACAGGAACATGCCCACCCGATAGATACTCTGGAAGCTGTCGCAACCCCGCAAGATGTGATTGGTCTACAAGAAGCGGCGAAGGAAGTGTATGTCGACCGGGTGTTGCGGGAGTACATCGTGCATCTAACCGAGGCCACTCGGGAACACCGGGACGTGTCTCTGGGAGCCTCTCCCCGTGCGTCATTGGGACTCTTTAGAGCCGCTCGAGCGCTGGCGTTGGTGTTGGACAGGGACTACGTTATCCCCGACGACATCAAGACGTTGGCCGCCCCGGTCACCGCTCACCGAATCATCCTCTCGCCGTCAGCCCGGATGCGGGGCGTGAGAAGCGCGGATCTCGTATCCGACTTACTCAACACTCTCACCGTTCCCGGCGCAACCCGTTAGTTCCCGCAGTGAAGATGCCGACGCCTAACACTATGCGGCCTGAATTGGTAGTGGCTGTCCATGGAGTTGGGCGTTCGGGACCGAAGCACAGGCCCCGTCACGGAACCTTCAACTAAGCGTGTAGGACGGGAAAACACTTGAGCAAAAGAACTCTGGCTATCCTGGCCCTACTGTTCCTCATCACCTTCTATGCCTTTGGAACCGGCTTTGCCTTTTTCTTCAGATTCCTCTACGTCTTGATGTTGTTGGGTGCCATAGGTTTAGCTTGGGCTTGGCTGAATCTAAGAGGCATGGAGTTGCAGTTGACCCGCATCGCCAGCAGAGGGCGAATGGGTGAATACGTAGAGGGGCGCATCCGCATAATCAACAAGAATAAACTGCCCAAATCCTGGCTGGAAGTAGTTGAATACACGGACCTACCCGGTGAATCCACCGGGCGCGGAGTGGCCCTGCTCGGCAACCAATCCCGAACTTGGCGAACCGACACTTACCTGAGCAAGCGGGGCAAATTCAACTTGGGACAGGTGGAGATTACCAGTCAAGATCCTTTGGGGGTCTTCCATCTTAAAAGGCGTTTCCTAGACCCGGTGCCCTTCACTGTCTTCCCCCCCGTCGTACCCCTGCCGGACATGGACATGCGTTTCGCTCACCTGCCTAGCGACAGCAGAACCACCCAACCGGTAAATCAAATCACCACCGACGTTTCTTCGGTGCGTGAATATAATCCCGGAGACAGCTTCCGGCGCATCCACTGGCCCTACACCGCAAAGATGAACAAGTTGATGGTGAAGGAGTTTGACCTGGGGCTAGCCGCCGACGCCTGGGTGGTGGTGGACATGCAGCGAACCTCCCACTGGGCAGGCGATGACGAGATAAACAACACAGAAGAGTTATCGGTTACTATCGCGGCCTCGATTATCTCCCGTCTGGTAGAGTTGTCGATGCCGGTGGGTCTAGCTGCCAACGCAGACAACTCCTACATCTTCCGGCCAGACACCAGCCCGGAGCACCAGGGCCGTCTGTTGGAGGCTTTGGCAGAGGCCCGCGCTACCGGAGCCATATCATTGGAGCGGTTCCTCTACGACCTCCGCGGCCAGATGAGCCGATTCAACACCTTGACGGTTATCACCCCCTCCACCCGAACCGAGTGGGTGCCTGCCCTGAACAGCATTCGGCGTCAGGGAGTCAACGTAGGCGTAGTGCTCATAGACCCCCGGGACTTTGGCGGCACCACCAACCCCGAGTTTCTAGTAGACATCCTGTTCGCCAATGACATCGCCGCCTACGCAGTCAGAAAAGGCCAGGCTTTGAATGAAGCCCTGCGTCTCCCGGTGGACCGCCCGGAGAATTATCTGGGACAAGTGTCCCAGCCTTCTGCTCAGGAAAGCACAGCATGACAGTCAACGGGTTAGCCGAACCCAGCGCCGCTCGCGACCGGCTCAACACGGAGATTTTGGTCGACGCGTCGATCGCTCTCGCCAAGTTCTTCCGTCCATCCGACGGTTGGCTGGCCTTCCTTTTCCTAACGATGAACCTTTGGGTGGTAATCTTCTCCGTTGAGCAGGCCGAATGGGTGACTGGCTTAGAGCTAACAACCCTGCTCAGCCTCTCCATCATTACCGGCCTGGTCCTATACCGGATCCCGGTCTGGGCGTTCCTAGTCCTACCCATCGGGGCGGCTCTTGGGCTGCTGGCAATCATCTGGCAATTCACTTCCAGAGAGATCGGGCTAGTTACGGTGACCAACGCCGACCAACTCTGGCTCCGGCTAAGCCTGTGGGTTGAAGCTGCGAGGACCGGGTCTATCAACATCGACACGGTACCGTTCGCTTTTGGCTTAATGGTTATCACCTGGATGACTGGATTCTTGGCCACTTGGGTTTTTTCCCGCTACCGCAACTTCTGGGGCGTATTCGTGCTGGGAGGCGCGGGGTTAGTGTCCAATCTAACCTACCTGCCTCCCCAGGCCAGCGCCCACTTGGCCCTCTGGCTATTTACCGGGTTGCTCCTGGTATCCCGGGTTCAATCGGTACGGCGGCGCCAGGAATGGGAAAGACGAAACGTTACCTATGATGGCCATCTAGGGCTTCTTTCAATCTCAGACAACTTTCTCCTAGCTTTCGTCGTCTTGTTAGTGGCGTTCCTTCTGCCCACGGGCGGCAAATTCGGCCCTACCAATGACCTTTACGAATTATTTCGGACTCCTGTAACTTCCTATGAGGATGACTTCAACCGGTTGTTTGCCGGCCTGCCGGCGAGGCGTCCCTTGGGCTACCGGATCTGGGGAGATGTGCTCGCATTTCAAGGCACCATCAATCCCGCTCCCACGCAAGTGCTGTGGGTAGAGTCACCGGTGCCGCTTTATTGGAAAGCCAGGACCTACGGCACCTATACGCCCAAGGGTTGGATATCCGATGAAACCGTACTGAAGCCCGTGGGCTGGAGTCCCCCGGTGTCGTCGTCTCAACCCTATGACAGCAGGTTCGAAGTTACCTACTCGGTCAACCCCCAATACGACTCCAAAACTCTTTTCGCGGGTGAGCAAGTGGTGGGAGTCGGCCGGGATGTTCAGATCGAGACCTATGAGTCACCTAACTATTCCTTAGACTTCACCGAATCTGACGCCGCCAAGGGCCATCCCGAGCCTGTTGTCCAGGCAGCCAACAGCCTTCGGCAATCCCTAAATCAAGGGGGCTCCCCGGCGACCGATTCCTCATTGGCTGCCCAACTGCCTGACCAGTTTCGGCTGATGGATGTCTCAAGGTCCAATGACGGTCGCATAAAGGAAGTCGTTGTGGCAGACGTTCTGCCGGCGCAAGCGGATATTCTGTCCGTCCGAAGCCCCAACCGCAACGTTAAAAGAGGGGAATCCTACGAAATCACGTCATCGGTTTCGCTGGCGACCGCCGGCCAACTAAGGAACGCCGGAACAGATTATCCATCATGGGTTCTAGAGAGATACACCCAACTTCCAGACACCCTCCCACAGCGAGTTAGAGATTTATCGGAGCGGCTGACCGCCGATGCGGAAACCCCCTTCGATAAAGCCAAAGCCATCGAGGAATATCTGAGGGCCATGCCCTATACGTTATCGGTCGATCCGCCTCCCTTCGATGCCGATGGAGTGGACCATTTCCTATTCACGTTGGAACAAGGCTATAGCGAATATTTCGCCTCCGCCATGACCGTCATGTTGCGGGCGGTGGATGTGCCGGCGAGGATGGCTACGGGTTATACGCAAGGTGAAAAGGTTCTCAACGAAAATATCTACATGGTCCTAGACAACAACGCCCACGGCTGGCTTGAGGTCTATTTCCCCAGATACGGATGGATAGCACAGGAGCCAACGCCCGGAAGGGCCTTCCCCAGACCGGTTCCGCCGGAGATCCAGACCGGGGAAGAGATTGCGGAGACCCCCTCTGAAGATATCCTAGAGGACGAGTGCGAAGACGACGACTTTGAAGATTGCGACGCTGGGCTGGTTCAGCCTCAGGGAAGCAGCGGGGATTCGGAGACAATGGTGTTCGGGGCAGAGCTAACCACAATCATCTATTGGCTTGCCGGGATATTCGGCGCGGTCATTGTGGCAAGCTTGGTGGTTAAGATGCTGTGGCGGCGGTTCATGTACCCGGCTCAGGACCCCCGAATAGCCTATCGGCGATTGGCGTTTCTTGGCAGATTGGCATCCGTTGGGCCGATCGACCATCAAACCCCGTATCAATACCGCCAGCGCTTAACTCAACTCTTGCCAGACTACCGCGAACAATTGTCGGTAGTTATAGATGCTTATGTCCGCGCTAGATACGGCCAGAGACAACTGAATGATGACCAGCGCGCCGATCTCTCCCAAGCTTGGCTTGCGTTGCGCATGCCATTGTTGCTGCGAACTCTGCGCCGGAGAAGTACATGACCGCTGACCGTTATCACATATGCCAGGTAAGCATGGGCTGGGTGGGTCTCGTCGGCTCTGATTTTGGCCTGAGCCGGCTCAGCTTCAAGCCGAACCCTCAGGAAGTACTGGAAGACTTGGGCTCCGCATTGGACCACGCCACCGAAGATGCCGGTAGTTTCACCGATACCGTTTCGTGCTTAGAGCGGTATTTTCAGGGAGAAACCGGCGCTTTGGACGAGATAGACCTAGACCTGCGAGGCGTACCGCCATTCTTCGGCGAAGCCTGGACCGCCTGCCGAACGATTCCTCCCGGAGAAACCCGCAGCTACGCCTGGCTGGCGTCGGAGGCGGGAAGGCCCTTGGCGGCGCGGGCAGCAGGACAGGCGATGGCCAAGAACCCCTATGCACTAATAATCCCGTGTCATCGGGTTATCGCCAGCAACGGCGACCTCCGAGGCTACGGCGCCGGGGGACTTAGTGTCAAAGCCAAGCTTTTGCAGATGGAACAAAAAGACAACAATAGTGCGGACAACACCCAAAGCTGACAAGCTCTGGGGCACTCACGATAGTACGCTTAGTCGGGCTAGGAGGCCTTGATTTGACTGATTCGGTTTCGATGTCAAACGGTCCGGTGGAGTGCTGGGCAGACATAGGTGAACTGCGCTTGAGGTACTTGGATTGGGGAGGAGACGGTCCGCCGGTAGTGGCGCTGCACGGTCTGGCTTCCTCGGCCAACTGGTACGACATCGTCGCCCCACTCCTACGCGAGCACTACCACATCGTCGCTCCCGACCAGCGAGGCCATGGGCAAACCACCCCAGCGCCCACCGGCTACGACTGGGAAACCCTATCGGCAGACGTTGCCAGGTTCATGGACCATCTGGGAATGGATAAGGCGTCAGTCCTAGGCCATTCCTGGGGTGGAAACGTAGCTACCAACTTCGCCGCCCGCCATTCGGAGCGCGTGAGCCGTGTGGTGATGATTGACGGAGGGTTTCTGGGGGGCCAAAACTCCCGGGATACCAACTGGGAAGAGTTCTCCCAACGAGTGCGGCCCCGGGACGTGTCCGGTACGCGAGTGGAGTTTCTTGACCGTTTACGGGTGCAGTTGGCGGACTGTTGGTCCGACACCCTGGAGCACATCGTCCAAACCATGGTCTATGAGGATAACGAAGGGCAAATCAGGGACATCCTGCACCCGGACAACCATGCTCAGGTCATCCGCGCCATGTGGGACCAGCCTCCGTCCATGGTTCTGCCCAACATCTCATGCCCGGCTATGATTGTGGCCGCCGGTCCCAGGCCCGAGCGGGCTGGATCGGATTTCTCCATCCGGCGGGAGGAGATGGTGGCTGCGGCGTCTAAGGACCTAAAAGACGGACAGGTACACTGGATCCCCAACACCATCCACGACATCGGATATCACAAGCCGGTGGAGTTGGCGGAACTCATCAAGAGTTTCATCCCCCAGGGATAGCAACGGGCTGAAGCCACCGCCCTTGTTCTACCTACCGGTCTTCGACATTAACTCAGGTTGAGCCTAATAGCCTGCGCACCTCGGTTCGCTCTCTATCTTTGCGGGTCATCCGGTCGAACCCGACAGTAGCAAAGACCTCAGGAACCGTGGCGCACGCCTCGTCTACAGCCCGGTACGCCCAACAATATCGCGCCAGCGACCTTTGACATCGCCTTGTGGGCGGCTCTGAGCATGTGGTTGGCGGTGATACGACCCAACGTGGTACAGAACTGACCTGCAACGCCAGTGCATGCCGAAACGGATTCCGCACAAGCTCCACGTTTGGGTTTAACCGGCCACTATCTCCTCGGCGTTGTCGAGGCGAACCGAACCGGAGCCGAGCAATGCCGCGAGCCGCTCCCCAAGTTCATCGCAGTAACCGGTGTTAACCGGCGGCAGATCCATAATCACACGCCCAGTTGGGGTATGAATATCCAGATTCACACGATCTTGGCCATGATACTCCAGCAGAACGCCGATGACTTCCCGAAGCCGGTGAGCGTCGTCAATGGCATTGTCAGATTCTCTAACGGCCAGTGACAAAGTCCGGTGAGACCCTCCGTTAGCGGCAGCGAGGTCCGGATTCGGCTGGGCGGCGTTAGCTCCGTTGGAATGTCCATTAGACGACCCGTTGGAGTTTCCGTTGCCGGCCTGCTGCCCATTCCCGTTACCATTGCCATTGCTCTCGCCGATTCCGTGACTGTTTCCGTTCGAAGATGGCGCCTGATTAGTCATGTGCTCCTGAACTTGGTCGCAAGCCAGCGAAAGCTGGTCCCCGCGCACCCGCAATTTACCTATCACCCGTAGTATCTTGCCCTCGGTCCATAACGCCTGGGTGCGCTCCAGAACATTGGGCCAAACCACCACTTCCACAGTGCCGCCCAATAGATCCAGAGTAACCACGAAGAACTTTTTCTGCTCTTTGGTGAATCGATCAGTTATGGACGATACATGCCCCAGCAAAGACAGGGATTTTCCCTGCATGTCGTCATCAAGCTGGTCGATGGAGTTGAAAGCGTCCCCGGCGTTCAGGCCGGCCAGTTGCCACATGGGATTATAGGAAAGAGAAACTCCGATCAACTCCCTCTCCCAGGTGGCTTTCTCTTCTGGGGGAACATCGGCATCACCCAATTCGATGCCCGGTAGTCCGCCGGCGTCTTCGCCAGCGGAGCCGTCGAATAGACTCGACTGGCCGGAATTACGGCTCTTGGCTTCAAGCTGGGCGAAGGCGACTATCTGGTCTAGAGAGTCCAGTACGGCACCCCGGTTCGCCAGGGTGTCGAAAGCTCCCGCCTTGGTCAAGCTCTCCAAAGTACGCCGGTTCAGCCCCCTGGAACCAGCCCGGTGACAGAAATCGTCGATGGACTCATAAGGGCCATTGGCCTCACGTTCCTCTACCAGAGGGCGAACGGCGGCTTCTCCCACGGTCTTCACCGCAGCGAGGCCTACACGGATACCGGCCGTGGGGCCGCTATCATGGTCGATGGTGAAGAACTCTCCGGACCGGTTGATATCCGGCAAAAGAACGGGGATCCCCAGCCGGAAGCACTCGTTGATCGAGGTTACGATTTTTTCAGGGTGGTCCAGCCGGGAGTTCAGCACCGCCGCCATGTATTCCAAGGGATAATGGCACTTGAAATAACCCGTCCAATAGGAAATCAGAGCGTAACTGACGCTGTGAGCCTTGTTGAACGCATATCCGGCAAAGGGTTCGATAAGGTCGAAAACAGAGGTTGCCAAGCTCTTCTCAAACCCTTTCGCGGCTGCCCCAGTCACGAATTTTTCCCTTTCCTCAGCCATCAACGAAGCAATCTTTTTGCCCATGGCTTTGCGGACGATGTCAGCTTCGCCCAGAGTGTATCCAGCGAATTGCTGCAGAATCAGCAACACCTGATCTTGATAGACGATGATGCCGTAGGTCTCGTCCAGCAACTCTTTGAGGCTGGGGTCTGGATATTCGACAGCCTTGCGCCCGAATTTGGAGTCGATGAAGTCTTCGATGTTCTCCATGGGTCCCGGTCGATACAGGGCAATCATGGCCGAGATGTCCCCGATATTAGAAGGCTTCAGTTCTTTGATGTACCGGCGCATCCCGGCGCTTTCCAACTGGAACAAATCGGTTGTATTGCCCGACGAGAGCAGGTCGAAGGTTTCCTGGTCGTCTAGGGGGAGATCGTCCAAGACAATCTTGATTCCCTGGTTCTTTTCTAAGAAGTTGACTGCCCGGTCCAGAATGGTCAGGTTGGTCAAACCCAGGAAGTCCATCTTCAAGAGGCCAAGTTTAGCCACCGGATCCATGGAGTACTGGGTCATCATTACCGGACTGTCTTCATCTGCACGACTGGGCCGCTGCAAAGGAACCGTGTGTGTTAGCGGCTCGTCGGCAATCAGAACGCCAGCGGCGTGGGTGCTGACGTGGTGGACGATTCCCTCCAAGCCTTGGGCGGTGTCCACCAATTTTTTGATTTCTGGTTCGCTATCGTAGGTCTCCTTAAATTCGGCGTTGACTCGCAAAGCGTCTTCTATAGTCCGCGCCTTGAGCGGAACCATCCGGGCGATACGGTCCACATCGCCGTAGCTCATACCCAAACCGCGGCCAACGTCCCGCAACGACGCCTTGGCTCCCATGGTTCCGAAGGTCACTATCTGAGCAACCCGGTCGGTGCCATAGCGGTCAACCACGTAGTGGAGAACCTCGTCCCGGCGGTCGTCCTGGAAGTCCAGGTCGATGTCGGGCATCTCCTTACGTTCCAGGTTCAGGAACCGCTCGAATACCAGGCGGTATTGCAAAGGGTCCACGTTAGTGATGCCGAGACAGTAGAGAGCAACGCTGGCAGCGGCGCTTCCACGAACGCCGTAGAGAATCTGGCTTCTCCGAACAAATCCGATGATGTCCCATACAACCAAGAAGTAGTTGGCGAACTGGGTATGCTTGACGACCTCAAGCTCGTATTTCAGCCGTGCCACGGCATCGGCAGGGGAGTCGGGGTATCGCTGCTTGAATCCCTCCCAGCAGAGGTCTTCCAGGTATTCGTCGGCGCTTTTATCACCGGGAACCGGGTACTTGGGTAGGTGGGTCTGTCCGAAGGCTAGGTCCACATTGCACATGTCGGAGATCAGGCCAGTGTTATTCAGCGCATCGGGGAAGTCGGCGAAGAGGCGCCCCATCTCTTCAGGAGTTTTGATGTAGTAGGAGTCATCCTCCATCCGCAGACGCTTCTCATCCTGAACGGTGGTGTTAGTCTGGATGCAGATGTAGATGTCCTGCAGAGGCGACTCGACCTGTCTGACGTAGTGGGAATCGTTGGTAACGACCAAGGGGATGTCCAATTCCCGTCCCATGGTGACCAGCGCCTGATTCAATTCGGGGAGATTAGGCACGTGCTCGTGACGTTGCAGTTCCAGGAAATATCCGTCGCCGAACACCTCCTTGAACCACCCCGCAACCCGCTTGGCTTCGTCTATGTTGCCATCGTTGATAAGGCGAGGAACCTCGGCAGAGGGGCAAGCGGACAGAGCGATGAGGCCCTTGGCATTTTTCTCCAGCAATTCCCGGTCGATGCGGGGGCGGTAGTGGAAACCGTCGACATGGGCCCGGGTAATCAGCTCCATCAGATTGCGATAGCCGGTGTTGTCCCGGGCTAACAGCACCAGATGGTGAGGACTACGCTCGTTGGCGCTCTTGTCGAAGCGGCTGCCCTTGGCGACGTAGACCTCGCACCCGATAATGGGCTTGATGCTCGCCTCTTTGCAGGCTTGGTAGAAATCCACCACGCCATACATGGAGCCGTGATCCGTGATTGCCAGGGAGTCCATTCCCAACTCTTTGGTCTGGGTAACCAAGTCGGGAATCCTGCTGATCCCGTCCAACATGCTGTACTCGGTGTGGACGTGCAAGTGCGTAAATCGGTTATCAATAATCGTATTTGTCATTCGGACCTCTGTTAGGGATTATTATAATCCCTAAACTGGTAGGTCCCTGTCAAGGCAAAATCCAAGAAAACCACAATATGTGCCATATTGCCCGGTTCCGACTACTAGGGGTTGCTGTTCGCCGGAAGAACGAGGGTTAACATTGATTGTAGCAGGCGAAGCGAGACTAATGAATGGCCGATTGTCGTTAAGGATGCGATACCCGTCTTTAAGGAATCGCGAAAAGACGGACCCAAAACCTTCTTCAGCGCAAGATGGTGATGAATGAATACCTCGGGTGGATACTTCGACACACGCTACCCAGGCCACATAGAAAAAGCCCCGCACATTCATGCAGGGCTTCGTCCAAAGCGGATTCGTTATAGTAAAAGGTGCCCCGCCGTGGCGGAGGGCCAGGTTATTCCTCTTCTTCGTCCTCGTCTGAGGATTTGCTTACCGCCAGAACCTCTTTACTGGATTCCTCGGAGCGGTCAGTGTGCCTGGAATCGCCCCAGGAAGCGGCTTCCACGTAATTCTGGAAGTCCTTGGATTCGCCACAGATCTGGCAGATTCCCTGGCTTGACGGTCCCATAGCGGGTTGGATAACCCAGTGATGAGCGCACGCCGGGACATTGTCTACTTCAACGATTGGGGTAGCTACTGTTTTTTGAGCCATGATGTTCGACCTCCGGATTCTACAGATATATTCTACCATGTTATAACGGTATTCGTCAATATTTACGAATCATTAGCTCGGTTATAGCACGATTACAAATGTTTCAATAACATACATCGCTATAATAGTTCTTGATTTCGTTAATATTACGCGGATAAATGACTATCTAGGTTAAGTATCAACTCTTACTCTACGGCCGATTTTTCGGGGAATCCCCTGCCGTTCTTTGCCATCATGATGTTTGATGCCGTCGCAGCTCAGAGGATGCCCGCCTAACCAACTGGTGGTTGATATACGGACCTAACAGCGGTAACGGTTCTGTTGAAGCCAAACGAATACGGCACCGATCGATAGATAGCGGCGCAACGTTCTACGAACGGGGATAGCAGGAAGAGAGGAGCGGCTCCCGGGATGTGGGCTAGCTGAGCAGGTCAATCTTCTGCGTCGCTATCCTGGTCACGCCCCAGCCAGCCAGCCAGGCTGAGTGGCGGCCATCGCCGCCGGCGACTACAAGCACCAGATCGTCGGCGGAGCGGACGATGGGAATCATAGTGTCGGGGTTGGCCTCGTCCACCCAGGATGGCCAGTTTCGATTACCGTAGTGGGCCACGCCGACGAGTTGTCGTAGCGGCATTCGGGCGTTCTGGTAGACATATTCCCTAACATCGTCTTTGGAGAGGCCGGAAGCGTGGATGTCGGCGGCGTGCTCGGGGCACAGCACCAAGACTATCTGAGCGCCGGTGCCTATCTGATAGTAGTTGGAAACTCCCGACCCCTTCATGGTGCCGACCAACGTCTGCAATACTTCGAAACCAGTGGGCACTGTTGTTTCCATCACCACGTAGATACCCCTGATTCCCGCCACGGTGACGATGCTATCGGTGGGGCTGTAGCCCAGTTCCAAGTGGCGCGGCTCCCAGGGGCTGCGGTCTTCGTTCTCCGAGAAGCAGAAAGAGAACCGGGCGGGCGTGGAGAGGGTAGCTTTATCCATCTCCCCCGGAATCAGCCCAGCCACATTTCTAATCATCAGCCGAAGCGCCCGGCCGATGGCCGCATTGGCCCGATACCCCGGACCGAAACAACCGGCGTCTCCGTTTATGCCCAGTTGCCGGGCGATGGGCCCGTTGACGATGACTGCGGGCGCCGCTCCGCCGGTGGTGGACGATATACCGGCCACATTGAAGTCCTCTTGGAGCATCGCCTTGACCGCCGCCACCACCACCGGAAAGTGCTCCGGACGGCAGCCCGCCATCACGGAGTTGATCGCTAGCTTTTCCAGGGTGACTTTGGCGTTGCGAGGCTGGATTATTCCCAGAGAGTCGCTCGGCGCTCCAGAGTAGCCTGCAAGCATCCGGCTAACTAGATCCGCAGTGGCCGGCACCACCGGCAGGCCATCGGTCCACCCCTGCTCGTCATAGTAGTCTTGAATGACATCGAAAGAGTCCTCAACGTCTATCCGGCGGGACTCGAGACCTGTTTGGCTTACCATATTCGGCTATACCTGCGGTTATTACTCATGAGAAGGGCTGTCCTAGGTGGCCGATACCTCGCTAGTCAGAAGGCCAACAATCTCCGGAGCAAAGTCGTGGGCCATCTGGCGCACGTCGTCCACAGACTTGGTGACCAGTGGGCTGGGTATCACCACGATTCGAGCTCCGGGCATCCCCAAAGCAGTGGTGCGGGCGTGAGCGGCCCGGGTGAATGAGCTAGTGATAACACTCAAGGACGGTGTTCCCTTGGATTCGGTGGTTACTGTGTCGTGGAGACCCCACGTCGTGCAGGATCCTCAATCCGCGACCCCGTGGATAACAACGTCACACTCCTCCGCTAGAGACTCCAAAGTCTCCGGCGCGCAGGGTGCGCTGTAGCTAAACTTGGTGGCGTAGACAATTTTTTGAGCGCCGTAGTCCTGAACCAGAACGTCCTTCAACTCTTGCAGGAATGCGTCGGCGTGGTACTTCCGGTTCTCCAGAAGACCCACCACTTTGCCTTTGAGATTGGGCAGGTTGGAATTGAGACCTACCTCTTCGGGCACATCTTCGGCACGGGGATCAAGTATCTGAATGGTTGGCGCCATGGCAGCTACCTCCTTGGGAAATAGAAACGAATCGAGGCAAGTATATGAGAAGAGGTTAAAGCGCCCCTACATTAGTTGAATCGAAGGCAAAAGTCCAGCCCGATTCAGTCGCGGAGGAGTGCAGAGGACACAGGTAGCTGCTTCGGGTCCGGGAAGGTTGGCTATCGGCCCGAGTCAGGTGACCGGGCTAATCGGACATCTGGAAGTATTTGCCCTCGGTCTTGATGGAGGGAGCAACGACCATTTCAGCCTTGTGCAGGTCTTTAACTGTGTAAGCCCCACACATCCCCATGGCGACGCGGAGAGCGCCGATAAGGTTCTGAGTGCCATCAGTCTTAGAGGTGGGACCGTAGAGTATCTGCTGCAAGGTGCCCTTGGTTCCCACTTTGATGCGGGTCCCTCGAGGCAGTTCCGGGTGGGGATTGGCCATTCCCCAGTTGTAACCGTGTCCCGGCGCTTCTTCGGCTTGGGCGAAGGGTGTGCCCAGCATAACGCCATCGGCGCCGCTGGCAATCGCTTTACAGAAGTCGCCGCCGGTGCGAATACCACCGTCGGTGATTACAGAGACGTAGCGGCCGGTGCGGCGGAAGTAGTCTTCACGGGCAGCAGCGCATTCCAACGTGGCTGTTACTTGAGGGACGCCTACCCCGACTACTTCCCTGGTCGTGCAGGCTGCTCCGGGTCCGACACCGACCAGTATGCCGTCGATACCGGTCTCCATCAGTTCTTGAGCTACGGAATAAGTTACGCAGTTGCCAACCACTACCGGAACTTTGAGGGAGCTGACCATCTCGGAGAAAATCAGTCCGCGGTAGCTGCGGGACATATGCCTTGCGGTGGTTACTGTTGACTGCACCACCACCATGTCCGCCCCAGCCTCCACGGCCACGGGGGACATGCGCTTGGTATTCTGGGGAGTGAACGAGACGGCGCACGTTGCGCCGGTCTTTCGAATCTCCTGAACTCGCTCTGCCACCAGGTGCTCTTGAATCGGTTCGGAATACACCTGCTGAAGATGCTCGGTAATCTCTGACTGGGGGATGGACATAATCTCTTCGAGAACCGAATAGGGGTCCTCGTATCGAGTGTACAGTCCCTCGGCGTTGAGAACGCCAAGACCGCCCATATCATGCATCAGAGTTGCGAAGTGGGGAGATACGGCGCCGTCCATAGCAGACGCCATAACGGGGATGTCAAAGGTGAGGTCACCGATGGTCAGCTTGGTCGAGGTCAGATCCGGGTTAATGGTCACCTGGCCCGGAACGATCGCCACTTCATCAAAGCCGTAGGACCTTTCCAGTTCCTTAAACAGGCGTCTCGGCATCGCCACTTACCTCGACTACAAATTACGATTTATGTTCACTCGACTCTATCAGTAACTTGAAGTGGAAGTCAACGGGGAAAACACCTATACATCTAATCGATTATCTCTCCGTAAACACTCTACAGAATCCCTCTATCGTCATGCCTGCATTCCAGCATCATATAGTAACCCGTCATCTAGTAGTAAGACTTCATCAAACGGCACATTCCTCCGAATATACCCGCCGACTTATTACCCCAGTATTGCTACATCTTTGGTATGTAAATACTATTGCCAGGTTGTGAAAAATAGTGCATACTCTTTTTAGATTTACTTCCTGGTGGTTCTAGCGCAGCGGACCCACCCGTTCCCATCCCGAACACGGTAGTGAAACGCTGCAGCGCCGACGATACTGCCTTGGTGACGGGGTGGGAAAATAGGTCACCGCCGGGGGGTATTAATCTACTCTTTGAACTGGTCCAAACACGGAATCATGGCCTTGCGAAGGCCTCGGAATCTTCGGTAGATCCCCGTTTGGAACCTGTGGCCAGGCTCTCAGCCACGGCACCTGCAACAACCCAATCCAGCTTCACCTCCGCCTAAAACGCGGCATTATACCTTTACACAACGATGGGCCCGATTTATAATTGAGCCTCTAGCATTGGAAAAGGGCAAGCTCCGGCGCTCTCGGTTCCCCGGAGCTTGGTGGATAGCGAGTGGGGTGGACGAAGCGGAAGGGGTAGTGGATGCCAGTTGCAGTGCGGCCACAAACCCAATACGGAGACACTCCAGCGGTAGAGGGAACTCACCTTCACCACCAGGAGCATTAGTATGGGAAGCAGGTTCGAGAAATTCTCCGAAAGAGCACGCCGGGTTCTATCCTTAGCACAAGAAGAAGCCCAGCGGTTTAACCACAACTACATCGGGACCGAGCATATTCTCCTAGGTCTGGTCAGGGAAACCGAAGGAGTAGCCGCTCGCGTTCTTTCCAGCCTTGAGGTGGACCTGAGCAAGGTCCGGTCCGCCGTCGAATTTATCATCGGGCGCGGCGAGAAGCCTGCCCAAGGCGAGATCGGATTAACTCCCCGGGCCAAGAAAGTGGTCGAACTGGCCGTAGACGAAGCCCGCCGGATGAACCATACCTATATCGGCACCGAACACCTCCTCATCGGGCTATTGCGCGAGGGTGAGGGCGTCGCCGCCGGGGTTCTGGAAAGCCTGGGTGTCACCCTGGACAAGGTCCGGGCCGAGACTCACCGCATCCTGAGCCACAGTTCCGGAAGCGGCAGTAGCCAAGGTTCCCGCAGCACTTCCCGTACCCCCACGCTTGACCAATTGGGCGTGGACCTCACCGTGGCCGCCCGGAGCGACAAATTGGACCCCGTGATTGGCCGGGAGCAAGAGATTCAACGCGTCGTGCAGATCCTCAGCCGGCGCACCAAGAACAATCCTGTTTTGGTGGGCGAACCCGGCGTTGGCAAGACCGCCATCGTTGAAGCATTGGCCCAGCGCATCGGTTCCGGAGATGTTCCGGAGACCCTCCAAGGCAAGCGCTTGGTCACCCTGGATATGGGCGCTCTGGTTGCCGGTACCAAATACCGCGGTGAGTTCGAAGAACGCCTGAAGAAAGTAATCGAAGAAATCAAGGCCTCCGGTAACTGCGTTCTGTTTATCGATGAGATTCACACGATCGTCGGAGCAGGAGCAGCGGAAGGAGCGGTCGACGCCTCCAACATCCTCAAGCCATCTCTGGCTCGCGGTGAGTTGCAGTGCATCGGCGCCACCACGTTGGACGACTACCGCAAGTACGTAGAGAGGGATCCCGCGCTGGAACGGCGTCTACAGCCGGTTCGCGTGGAAGAACCCTCCAACGAAGACACCGTGTCGATACTCATGGGTGTCAGGAGCCGCTACGAAGACCATCACAAGGTAGACATCACGGACGAGGCCATCAGGTCCGCTGCTACCTTGGCGTCACGGTTCATACCGGACCGTTTCTTGCCCGACAAAGCCATCGACTTGATAGACGAAGCCGGCTCCAGGGTACGTCTCCGGGGTAGTGTTACTCCGACGGCGGTAAAAGACGCCATGGAAGTCCTGGAACAGGTACGCAAGGACAAAGACGAAGCCATTGCCTCTCAGCAGTACGAGGCGGCGGCCGAACTACGGGACCGGGAATTGCGGCACAGCGAAGATCTGGACACTCTGGAAAAGGAGTGGCAGGAAGGCCGCGGCAAGGACCGGGCGGTGGTCACTGAAGAAGACATAGCAGAAGTAGTCAGTATGTGGACCGGGATTCCGGTTACCCGTCTGGCTGCGGAAGAGACAGAGCGCCTGGTTAACATGGAGCAGGAGCTTCACAAGCGCATAATCGGCCAGGACGAAGCCATCGTCAACATCGCCAAGTCGGTGCGGCGGGCTAGGGCTGGGCTGAAAGACCAACGCAGGCCCATCGGCGTATTCATGTTCCTGGGGCCCACCGGAGTCGGCAAGACCGAGTTGGTTCGCGCCATGGCCGAGTTCATGTTCGGCAACGACGACGCGATGATTCGCTTGGATATGTCCGAATTTCAAGAACGGCACACGGTAGCCCGATTGATCGGCGCTCCTCCCGGATACGTTGGATACGACGAGGGTGGACAGCTTACCGAGGGTGTCCGCAGGAAAAACTACTGCGCAGTCCTGCTGGATGAGATTGAGAAGGCCCATCCGGATGTCTTCAACATCCTGTTGCAGATTTTCGACGCTGGACAGTTGACCGACGCTCGCGGGCGCCGGGTCGACTTCAGAAACTCCATCCTGGTTATGACCAGCAACCTGGGGTCGGACTTAATCAAACGGGAAACGACCCTGGGCTTCACGGTCAAGAGCGACGATGCTCAGACTGAGGCCGCCGCCTACGACCGGATGAAGGACAAGGTCATGGAGGAAGTCAAACGCTTCTTCCGACCAGAGTTCCTAAACCGTATCGACGCCACGGTGGTGTTCCACCAACTCACCAAGGAAGAGATTCATGCCATCGTCGATCTGATGATGGACCAGGTCAGGGCGGAGCTGGACGAGAAAAAGATTGGCTTGGAGCTGACCGAAGCAGCTAAGCAACACCTGGGCGAAAAGGGATTCGATCCGGTATTGGGTGCCCGCCCGTTGCGCCGCTTGATACAGAACGAGGTCGAAGACGCTCTGTCCGATGAGGTCCTGAGTGGCCGTTTGAACGACGGGGATATAGCGATCGTGGACTTGGAAGACGACGTGATAGTGATTCGCAACAAGGGCAAAGCCGAAGTGACCAAAGCCGACGACGAGGAGACAAGCTCCGACGACGAGGCGCAGGTTGAGGCGGCATCGCCAGCGTAAATCTCAGATCCGGTCGGCAATCAATTCGCACTGACAGAAGGCCCCGCTTTAGCGGGGCCTTCCGCTGTTATAATGAGCCGGGTCAACCCCGAACGTCATCTCCGCCGATGATGTCCAGCGATTCGTGTTGCAGGGAGGAGGAAGGCCGGTGACCCGTCCCAGAGAGCGGCCCCGCACTGTATTCTTTTGCCGCGATTGCGGCTACGAAAGCCCTAAATGGATGGGCTTCTGCCCCGCCCCGACCTGCGGATCCGGGCAACCCCTGGTGGAAACCACTCCGGCCATGAGCAGCGCTGCCAACTCCAGTTGGACCCCTGCCCAGGCCGAACCCGTTCAAGAGCTGTCCAGCCTAGAGTTGGACAGCCAGCGCCGCATCGAGTCTCCCTGCCAAGAGCTCAACCGCGTGCTTGGCGGCGGCATCGTGCCCGGCTCGGTGATATTGCTGGCGGGCGAGCCTGGGGTCGGCAAATCCACATTACTCCTTCAAGTCGCCAAAGATATGGCCGCCTCCGGCCGCACCGTGCTCTACGTGTCCGGAGAGGAGTCGCCTCAGCAGATAAAGCTGCGCTCGGAGCGGTTGGGGTTCGCCGGAGAAGGGGTTTTTCTGCTGTCGGAAACCGACGTGGACGCAGTGGTCAACAGATTGGAAGAATCCCGGCCCGGTCTGGCCATCATAGATTCGGTCCAAACTCTTTACAGCCGGGACGCGCCCTCAGGTCCGGGCAGCGTAGTGCAGATACGGGAAGCCGGACTGAGGTTGATGCGTTGGTCCAAAGCCCGGCAGGTCCCGGTGTTGCTGGCCGGACACGTGACTAAAGACGGCTCGGTGGCAGGACCGAAAGTCCTGGAACACATGGTGGACGTGGTCACCTACTTGGAATCCCAGGAGTTCGGCGCTTTTCGGTTACTGCGGTGCGCCAAGAACCGCTTCGGATCCACCGACGAGGTGGGTGTATTTGAAATGACCGAGGCCGGATTAGTCGAAGTCCTGGACCCGTCCAAAACCCTGCTCTCCCAGCGATACGATCAAGCAGTGGGGTCTGCCCTTGTGCCGGTACTGGAGGGCAGCCGCCCTCTTATGCTGGAAGTTCAGGCCCTCACTTCGTATTCCCACCTTCCAGCTCCCAGACGCGTGGCCAACGGCGTGGACCACAACCGCCTCTTGATGCTAACCGCAGTGGCAGGGCGGCGCGCCGGGTTGGATCTTTCCGGTCAGGACATCATCGTCAGCGTCGCCGGGGGAATGCGTATCAGCGAACCAGCGGCCGACCTAGCGATAGTTCTGGCAATCGCATCAAGCCTGCACAACCGCCCTTTGGCCTCGGACATGGTCGTTTTCGGAGAGATTGGTCTGGGTGGTGAAGTGCGGACGGTGCCACAAGTACAGCGCCGCCTGCAAGAGGCTCAAAGGCTGGGATTGACCCGTGCGGTGTTGTCCGACACTGCTCTTGATAAGGACGCCCGCCCCCCGGACATGAACCTTGTCTTCGCTCGAACGGTGAGCCAAGCAATCAAAGCCGGTTTGGGTGAACGCCTTGAGCGCCGGGAAGCCGTGGTGAACGACTAGCCGGATAGATATACCAGATTAAACTCTAGCTATCTTCAGCCGTAACCGGCGTCGCCGCTTCGGGAGTATGGAACTCATGGTCCTCGCAGGCGACCCAGCGGGACCCGTCCTCGTAGACCTCTTTCTTCCAGATGGGGACGATTGCTTTCAGCCGGTCCACAGCCTCATGGCAGGCAAAGAAAGCTTCCTTACGATGGGGTGAGGCTACCGCGACCACCAAGCTGACCTGCCCGATGTCCACCCGGCCGATACGATGGGAGATAGCGATATCTTCGATCTGAAACTCGGTCATCAACTGCTGACGAATCTCTTCCAGCTTCTTAACGGCCATCTCTTCGAAGGCCTCGTACTCCAGGGTAATGACCCGCTTCCCCTCGAAGTTATCCCGCGTCGTCCCCAGAAAAGTCACAACCGCGCCGTTGGTGTCCTTGAGCACTCTACCGGTCACAACCTCGGGATTGAGGGGCTCGTGAGTGACTTCAATCATTGATCTATCCTCCGCTGACCGGTGGTATCAGGCAAACGTCGTCGCCTTGGTGCAACAGAACATCGGGTTCAGCATAATCGGCATTCACCGCAACGACGATATTCACTTCCGGCGGCGCAAGCCTGGGAAATATCTTTCTGATTTCGATTGTCATATCGGCCACCGTAGCCCCTTCAGGTAGAACCAACTCATGGGAGCTGCAGGCGGCCCTTTCCCGGTAGATAGCGAAAAATCTGACAACTATATCCAAGCTGCTACCTTTGCCGCCATATATTACGCGCTTCTACCGGTTTCGCCATCAGTATCGTGAAGAACTCCCGAAAGGACGACTGGGAGATTGGCTGAGGTTATATTATCGCACAGCGGCGGAGGCTTTGATAGAAACGAGGTTACCAGGAAACCGGGTTCCAGCCGGCGAAGAGTACTCTTTCCTTGCCGTTAAGAGTTACCGTCTGGTCCTCATTCACGGCCATCCAGTAGAACTTACCGGCGGTCAATCGGGTCACTGTATTGGCCAAGGCGAATATAGGCCTGGGATCGTATAGGGCACAACCAAAGCTGGGTGGCGTGTCCTGGGCCGACGGGTCGAAATGCCACACCCGCACCAGGTTTTCATCGGCGATCAGAGGCGCCAAACCCGCGGCCGGATCTACAGATGGTGCCGGGGTCGGTGTCGGTGCCGGGGTGGCTGTTGGCGGGACATCAGGCTCGGTAACCTTGAAACTTGCGAAAGACTTGACCCCACCGATCGTGGACTCCACCCGCCTGGTCCCTGGAGGCAGCCCAGGCACGACACCAGTGATTGTGAAGCTACCATCCTTATCCGTTGTCGTGCTGGACGAAGGCAGGATCGACAGAACCCCGATGGTAACGTCGGAAATCGTCCGGAAGGCGCGGAAGTTGGTCCCGGTAACCGTGACAGTGGTGCCGCTAGGACCGGATGTGGGAGCGATGCTAGTGGTGGCGGCGGGGACGGAATGGTTCACGGTGCTGGTGGAGGTGGTGCCCGATATCGTGGCGGTGATTGTGTTCGTGGATGGAATCACGGCCGCCGTCGGAACGACAAAGTCCACTTCAAACTCGCCATCAGTATCCGGGGTTACGGAGGTCAGGTTGTTGGAGCCGTATTGGATAGTCACCCGGAAACTTTTCGGTGAAGTGACGTTGGTCGCAGGGAACCCAACCCCGTTGAGCTTCACCGTTGTTCCTATACGGCTTTCGGAATCGTCGATGCTGATTTTCCGGGAGACCAGATTTACACTGGCGGTGGCAGTTGCCCCACCGGTATCCTTGGCCACGAATTGTAGGCTGGATGCTGAAAAAGTACTGGAGTTTCCTTCAATAATCAACTCGGCGACCCAACTGCCGCCGTCGTCCAGGTCTATCGGATAGGTTATGTAGGGTGACTGCAGCGTGTTTCCACCCATGGTTATTATGCTGGCCCCGGTTCCGGTGATTTGATGCCTGCCACCGCTGCCAGTACCACCAGCTACGGACTTGGCGCTGAAACCGCCTCCGATGAGGACCACGGCCTGATTGGGAACAGCGGAGCTAGGGGAAGCCGATATCGTGGGAGTCAACAAGGCCGGACGGTTGGTGACGATGGAAGCGTCCATGGTCCCGCCAGGCCCCAAAGCCGCCTGGATGTCGACCGGGCCTGAAACAAAACCGGCGATCAGCGCTGCTATCACAGCGGCAATAACACGGCTGGCCAGCTTAGGCCGAATACTCAAATGGCCCTCCCTATCCCTAACTCTACAGATATTGTAGCAGGTATACCCTCAGCCAAGCCCTCGCTAATCTTGGCGATTGAGTGCGATTCGAAGGCGCTGTGTCGGCCCAGTCCGCCCAAGTGGTCATAACTGGCACTCCAAATTCCTTGAACATTTCGTAAGTTTTATTTTATATTTCTACCAATTGTTCCCGTTGACTATGCTACCAGCGGATCCCGGCTTGCTAGCCCAAGCTGAACGATGACTCGGGTGGGTAAGCCGGACCAACAGATCTGGCAGTTCTGACAACGAAGACTTATTTCTTGAAGCCGGGCCAAAACGTACAGAAAAATAAAAAGTGCGGAGGTCCGGAATGATGCCGGGGGGATGTGACGATGTTGAAGGCGAGGTGCCCTGGTAGGCTCGCATTACTGGGTTGGTCATTAGTACTACTGCTGATTCTATCCGGTTGCGGACTACCGTTCAGATCCGATGAAGACCCCACGCAGGCGTCCCAGGAAGAAGCTACCAGCGCGCCTTCATCCTCGGTTGACGGGAGCGAGGCAACCGGTTCGGACAGCCCCACTCCAACTCCGGTGATTGAAGCGGATCCCGACCCAACTCCTGAAATACTACCCACCTCCACGGTAGTTTCCACGCCTGAAGTTGGGTCCAGCCCGTCGCAGTCGCCGAATTCCAATAGCCGGTCCATCATCGGGCTTCAGGCCGGTTTGTCTGCCAGTGTCATGTCCGGCCAAGCGCCCCTCACCGTGCAATTCACCAACCTTTCATCCAACGCCGACAACTTTCGCTGGGACTTCGGAGACGGAGAAACCGCCGCAACCAGTCTCACCGATGAGCTCGTATCCCATCAGTACGTTAAGGCTGGAACGTACCAGATTGCTCTAGCCATAGCCAAGACCGGAGACGATACGTCCACCGACTTGGCTACAATCTCGATAGTGGTTGAACCCGGCCTCCTGCACCGCATAACTTTGGAACCCGCCAACCCGAACGTGAGCGCAGCCGTTCAAGAGCAGTTCACGGTTACGGCGTTCGACCGGTTCGGTAACGAGATTCCAGGATTGACCAGCAAGCTTTCGACCGAAGAGGCTTCAGGACAGATCGACGCCAATGGAGTCTTCACCGCCGGCAACAATGCGGGACTCTATGCAGGGGCCGTTAAAGCCGTGGTTACCCAGGGACCGGCCACGAAAACGGCCTCGGTTGATGTAACTATCACTCCGGGACCGCTAACCGAAGTGCGGCTGAAGCCGGAAACGGTGGAACTGAACATCGGCGAAAGCCATGAGTTCACAGCCACGGCGGTGGACATCTTCGGCAATGCCCTTCCCAACGCCCGGCTAACCTGGCGGATCGACCAGAGCATCGGCACCATCAGCGCCAGCGGCCTCGTAACCGCAGGCAACATCGCCGGCTTCTACGAGAACGGCGTGACGGCAGCCATTCTTTCGGTAGAGGCGACCGCCTCCATAACCGTGAACCCGGACGCTCCATCCGACGTGAGCATTCCCGCCGTCTTGGTGGCAGCAGGAGAGCCCGTCACTCTTAAAGCCCTTGTCGTAGACCAGCACGGGAATCCCGCCGAGACTACGGATATCATCTGGTCGGTGGACGATCCCAAGGCGGGATCCATCACTGCGCCCAACGTATTGACTGCCGGTGAACTGGCAAGAACCTACCCCGGCGCGATCCAAGCCATCGTCCGTCCAGGCGGACTGACCGCCAGCGTTGCCGTGACCATCGTGCCAGGCCCATTGGATCAGGTGTTGGTGGCTCCTGACGTCATAGAGATTGGGATCGGGATGAACCAGCGGTACGTGGCGGCGGGTGTAGACCGGTTCGGCAACCGCATCTCGGGATTAGACATTACCTGGAGCTTGAACCAGGATATCGGGACCATCGACGCCTATGGCTTGTTCTCCGCTGGCAACGGTCCCGTAGGTCAAGTCAATGCGATTAAGGCAATGGCCATACAGAACAGCCTCGTTCGATCGGGTGAAGCAGCCTTGACCATCGAGCCGGACAACGTCGCGTTCATCTCGGATCGCAACGACGGCCAACTCGACGTTTATGTCATGAACATGGACGGAAGCAACGTGCGCCGAGTGACAACCGGGGCGGCTCCGGTGGTGTTTTCCTGGTCTCCTGACGGCCGGCGCATAGTTTCCGACTTCGACTTTTTCGACCGCCGTTACATAATCTCCACCAACAGCGACGGTGTCTGGGACGTCTTGCTTACCGAGTCCGGAGTGGACTCGGACCCGGACTGGTCTCCCAGTGGAGATCGAGTTGCTTACGCCTCCAGCGTCAACGGATCTGGGGAGATATACGTGATGGACGTTGATGGCGGGCATCCCGTCAGAGTCACCAACCACTCGGCGGAAGACCAAAATCCCGCTTGGGCTCCAGACGGAGAAAGCCTCCTCTTCGCCTCAGACAGGGATGGTGACTTAGAGATTTACCGATTGTGGCTTGTCAGCGGTGCGATAACCCGGCTGACCAACCGGCCGGGACCGGATAGCCACCCCCGCTGGTCTCCCGACGGTTCCGAGATTTTGTTCATCTCAGGCCAGGACGGGGACAGCGAGATATATCTGATGAACTCGGACGGCACCGACGTGAGAAAGCTCACGTCCAACCGGGTTGAGGATACATCCCCGTCGTGGTCACCGGATGGCCGCCGGATAATCTTCGCTTCGGGGGACACGCATAAGGATTGGGAGATCTACACCATGTCCCGGGTCGGAGATCAGATCGACCGGCTGACGGATAATAATAACTTAGACCTGGCTCCCCGGTGGGCGCCTCGGAAGCGTGGCGTCGAGGTGAACCAAACGTCGGTAGTCATCCCGCAGACCGGCTCTAGGTCACCGCTTGACGCCCAAGACGCAGTGGACTTCGCCAGCGCCGCGATGGTTCAGATCGCCGCCGGACATCGCATAGCGTCCGGATTCATCATCGACCCGGACGGTTTGATTCTTACCAATAACCATGTGACCCGCGATTCAGACGTGGTCATAGTGAACCTAAGAAACGGAAGTAGTCATAGCGGCACGGTTCTGGGCCGAGACTTGTTGAGGAATCTGGCGATAATACGGATCGACGCCAGTGACCTCCCATGGCTGGAGCTTGCCGACGTAGGCCAAGCAGATGTCGGCACTGAACTGCTTGCTTTGGGGTACACTACTGCGCCGAACGACATCGCTCTGGTGTCAGGAGTGGTTTCCGACTTGAAGATTGACGCAGGCCGCAACATCCGTTGGCTACAGATAGATGTTCCGCTGGGCTGGGATTATGGTGGAGGTCCGGCGCTCAATCTCTATGGAGAGGTTGCTGGTGTGGTGGATGCCAAGACCGTTAGCAGCTCGATAGAGGGTGCGGGTCTGGTGATATCCGCGAACACGGTCAATGTGTATCTGGAAAGGCTCAAGGCTGGAGAGGTTATCGCCAACTAAAGGGGCTTCTTGCAGCCGGTTCGGAGTTCTGTGCTTGTGTAAATGTGGTGCAGAACCTAGCACCCCCACTCTAACTCTCCCCCTTCGTAAGGGGGAGAGGACAGGTTAGGACGGGGCGGGTCTGCTAATTTCTGGGAATTGCTTTGCTCTGGACCCCGATCTACAGCGTGGACACCCGGCCCGGTCCCATCTCCAACTGTAGGGCGATCTGGGCCAGGGCTAGGGCGCTGTAGTAGGACACCGTTAAGGTCAGGTCAACCACGCCCCGCTGTCCCACCAGCTTCTCTGCGTCGGCGTAGGTTCCGTCTGACACCTTCTTATCCCGTATCATTTCATGAACGAACTTGGAAACTACCGTCTCGTCCTTGGTCAGGCCATCGTCGGTTTTGTGGGTGCGGATCGCTTCGATAGATCCGTCACTGACTCCGGCCTTAGCGGCCAAGATTGAGTGCCCGGTCCATTCGATGTCGCTGTCCCACTCCCTGGCTACCAGGATGATTGCCAGCTCTTTCAGGTTCTCCGGCATGGAACTCTGGAAGCGTAGCGACGCACCCAATGAGGTCAGGTGCCCGGCGGACTGGGGACTGTTCAGCAGCGCCCGAAATTGCAGGCCAACCTCCTCGGTGCCCCGGTCCTCGCGGATCCGGTCGTAAATCTTCTGTCCATCAGCGTCTAATTCTTCTCGGGATACATAGGGTACTCGGACCATATTTGAACTCCTTGATATTTGATTACGGATTGATGATTTGACGTTGGCGGCCCACGATGAATGTCTCGCGGCGCTCCACGTAGTCGGTTACAGCGTCGATCAGGGCTTCGGGACGATCCAACGCAATCAGGTGTCCTGCGTCGTACACGATCGAAACGTTGCTGTTGGGTATCTTCTCCCGGTATATGGCCGTCGCTTGCGACTCTACCGTTTTGTCAGCTAGGCCAAAAAGGGACAGGGTGGCACACTGGACATCGCCCAACCTACTTTCCACCTCAGAGTCATTCACCGTTCCCCCAAGCCGAGCCGCCAGAGCCTGTTCCTGGGTCAAGTTGTCGATCAAACCGAACGGCAGGCTGGGGATATTCTCCGGGTGAGCGGAAAGTCGAGCCTTCATCTCATCCAGCGTTTGGGTAGGCGCACTAGCCGCAGGCCGGATGGCCGTGGGCGAGATTAGGACAAGAGCCTCCACCGATTCCGGAGCTAGCAACGTTTGCCGCAGAGCAACGTTGGCCGCGAAGGATGTGCCTATAAGGGTGAACTTGCCGGAAACGACCGATGCGGCCGCTTGGACCATGGTACCGGCCAAGTCGTTTACCGAACCGGAAGTAGTATTCGGCGATGAGGAACCCATCCCCGGCACTTCGAAAACAACTACTCGATACGTTTTCGCCAACGCATCGTTCAATGGCGACCAGCCCCAGGCATTTGAGTCCAGAATGACTACCGAATCTCCCTGTCCGGCCTCCAAGTATCGG
This sequence comes from uncultured bacterium, assembly GCA_963997925.1. GTDB lineage: Bacteria > Chloroflexota > Dehalococcoidia > Lucifugimonadales > UBA3495 > UBA11650. The sequence continues at coordinate 5,442 of CAXEOX010000012.1, read as the reverse complement.
ACACGAAAGCCGTCGGCTTCAACGTGTCCCTCTTTGAAATCACTTTCTGGCATGCGACATCCTTGCTGCAGTTAGTACTGGGTCCACCCTCACCCAGCCTTCGCTTTCATCGAAGGCGTCCCTCTCCCTGAGGGGGAGGGGAGGGGACGAGAGTCAGGCGAAATAACCCGGTGATTTAGAACTCTTTTATGCGCGGCAGCACTTCCCTGCCGAACAAGTCCAGTTGTCTCATTATGTCCCGATGGTCCACGCCAGGCTGCTGGAAGAACAGGTCCATCACGCCAGCGCCGGTCTGGTCGTGGAACGCTTTCATCTGCTCAACGACCGTATCGGGACCTCCCATGAAACTGAGGCTCCGTGCGGCCCCTGCCACGTCGCCGGACGCGCTACCGGCTAGAACGCTGCGCAGGTCGTACTCTTCACCGGCCCGAGCCGCTAAGACTGCTCCGGGCACGTTGCCCGCCATGGCGATTCCGCCCCTGGCCGGTCCGGCGTTCTTGCGGCCATCCATCCACTCCTGGGCCGCCTGATCCGTCTCCCCGAGATAGATGCTGCCCCGATATACTACGTTGTCCGGTTCGGGCTTCCACCCGGCATCCTGGCACCACTTGTAGTACTTATCGGTGACCTTGGCCATCTGGTCCACCGGAATGAAGGAAACACCCAGTCCCAGGCGGTGAGCAGCGGCATACTCTATAGTATCATCGCTACGAGTGGCTACGACCACCGGGGGCATCGGCTGTTGGACCGGACGCGGCCAGACCGACACGGTGCGGAACTGGTAGTAGCGGCCCTCCCAGGAGAATGGCTGGGGCTCAGTCAGCGCTTTGATAACCAAGTCCATCCCCTCCAGCAGTCGTCCACGTCCTTCCGCCGGGTTCACACTGTAGGTCTGGTCTTCATTGGGCGTGCCCCGAAGGAAGCCGATGATTAGGCGTCCGTTGGTCAGAGTGTCCAGCATCCCCAGTTCTTCGGCGATACGGACTGGATTATTAAGGGGCAAAAGCTGACCCAAGATGGCAATCTTTGCTTTCTTGCACCGCTCCGCCACCGCCGCCGCCATCACCGCCGGATTTCCCGTGGCTATGCGTCCGGAGTAGTGATGCTCGGAGAAGCTGATCCACTCGAATCCCATCTCCTCGGCAAACTCACACTCTTCCATACCTTCCTGATAGCTCTGAACCGAAATTGCTGGATCGTGGTAAGCCGGGGGTATCGGCCAAGTGGCTGGGAACTCGTGGCGATTGGCATAACCCATCGGTCCGAAATAAGACGCTATCATTGCCTCACCCCTCTTCCGGGAGTTTGGGCGTTCCCCCGAGTCCATCCTAGAATCGCCAGGACTGGATAGTAACGCCACCTCAGAATCGACCCAGTGTGCGTGGGCCAATGTTACTTCTGTTGCGGCGGCTTGTCCACCGAGACGATTGACAGAGGACCGGCGACTCTATTTAATGGTTCCTAAATAGGGTAGATGTGGCCAGGCACCGCATGCGTTGGCACAATGGAGCATCCCGTTCCCATTCCGACCAAGGAGTGAACCATGGCTGACCGTGATATCGCACTTATGACCCACCTTCTCCGCCGCGCCGGTTTCGGGGCCAGCCGTGACGAAGTGGAGGCGAGGGTGGCCCAGGGCTACGACAACGTGGTGGAAGAGTTGTTAAATGTCGGAGATGACCCTGGCATCGATGAAGACTTGATGTACCGGGCCTACCCTTCCTACTTCGACAAAGCCGCCATCGAGACCGGGCAGACCGAGTGGGTCTACCGGATGATTAACAACCGGCACCAGCTACAGGAGAAGATGTCCCTGTTCTGGCACACCATCTTCTGCTCCGGCGACAACAAGGTGGACAACGCACGCACCACCGTCATTCAGATCGACAAGTTCCGGGAACAAGGCATGGGCAACTTTCAGGACCTGATAATGATGCTGTCCCAAGACCCGGCCATGCTTTACTATCTGGACAATATCGAAAGCCACAAGACGGCGGTCAACGAGAACTACGGACGGGAGCTGCTGGAGCTCTTTTCCATGGGCGTCGGCAAAGACGGTGAGATTAACTACACCGAGGACGACGTGAAGGCCTGCGCCAGAGCGTTCACCGGCTGGAACCTGGCTCCAACCATCCCCGTATTCCCCTACGGACGCACCCCCTTCGAGTTCCGATTCGACCCAGCGGACCATGACTTTGGAGAGAAAACCTTCCTGGGCGAGACCGGCCCTTGGAACGGCGAAGACATCGTAGATATCATTTGCAAGCAACCGGCCACCGCCCGGTTCATCGCCCGGAAGATGTACGACTTCTTCGTCGCCGATGAGCCGCCCGTCCCATCATGGAGGCAGTCCGAGCCTCGTGACATGGAAGCCATCAAGACACTGGAGAAAGCCTACTTCGACTCGGGATACGAGATTTCAGCCATGCTGAAGGCCCTGTTCACGTCCGATTTCTTCAAGTCGGAGTCGGTCCATTACGCCAAGGTTAAGAGCCCAGCGGAAGTGGTTATCGGCACTCTGCGCATGGTTGGCCAGCATACCGGTCCCGAGCCGGGCCTATTTTTCGTAGCCATGGAGCCCAAGTACATGGGCATGGACCTGCTGAATCCGCCCACGGTGGAGGGTTGGCACACCGGCGCCGAATGGATCAACAGCGGCACCCTCATCGACCGCATCAACTTCGCCGCGGGTCTTCTAGGCGATACCGAATTGCCGGGAGTTAAGTCAATCATCGGACGGCTCATGGGCGGATCCGATGCCGTTCGTCCCGAAGACTTCGTCGACGGTTGCCTGGACTTGACTGGGCCGTTAACCGTAGCCGAGGAAACCCGGAGCGAACTGGTTGCTCACGTCCAGTCGGGCGGGGAGCTTCGCCACGGAAGCGAATCGGAACGGCAGAACTTCAGCCAACGCACCGGTGAGATGCTTCAATTCATCGCCACTACGTCCGAATTCCAGTTCGGTTAGAGATAGGGAGGACAGATATGGTTTCAACTAACAAAGACCCCGTCCTGGCAGTCTTTTCCCTCTCCGGGGGCAACGACTTCTTGAACACGGTGATTCCTTACACCGATCCCCTGTACCGGGATTACCGGCCCTCGCTGGCCATCGCTGATGACCAAGTGATTCCCCTGAACGACAAACTGGCCTTCCACCCGGCAATGGGCGCCCTGAAGAAATACTGGGACGAGGGAAAGCTGGCGATAATTCTGGGCGTCGGCTATCCCCACCCCAGCCTGTCCCACTTCCGGTCCATGGATATCTGGGCCACCTGCGAGCCCGACGAACTGGGATTGACGGGCTGGCTGGGCAGCGTGATTCAGGATATTGACCCCACAGCGGAGAACGTCCTCACCGGCGTCAACTTTGGGCGGGGACTTCCCCGTTCCATGGCCAAAGAGGGCGTCCCGGTAGCGTCGGTGGGCGACTTGAGCAGCTACGGACTGCTGACCGACATCGAAGAAACCGGCCAGCGGGACCAGGCTTTGGACCTTTTCGGCCGCATGTACTCTCCGGTCCTGGGTAAGGGTGTGGTCAACGACTACATCCGCCGCACCGGCCTGGAAGCCATGGCCGGGGCCGACATATTGGGCACCGCTCCCAGCAAGTACAGCTCCACGATCGAGTACGGCGCATCCGCCATCGGTGGATACCTGAAGGACATGGTCCAGGTTCACAACGCCGGATTCGGCACTAGGGTGCTGTTCACGACCGCGCCCTACAACATCTTCGACACCCACGCCAACCAGGCAGTGGGACATTCCAACCTGTTGATGGACGTCGCAACCAACATCGACAGCTTCCAGTCAGACCTGAGAGAACAGAAAATCAGCGACAACGTAACGCTGTTCTTCTACTCCGAGTTCGGACGACGAGCCATGGACAACGGCTCCGGCACCGACCACGGAACCGGCGGCGTAGCCTTCGCCCTTGGTGAGCACGTCAAGGGCGGCATCTACGGCGAGTATCCCTCGCTGGAACTGGGCAAGCTGGAAGACGGCGGCAACCTACAGCACAACGTGGACTTCCGCTCCGCCTACTCCACCATCCTGGAGCGCTGGATGGGCATGGACGCCAAGTCAATTGTCGGAGGCTCCTACGACCAGCTAGACTTTCTCTAGGACCGGCAAGCTCACATTGGAATAACGTAAACACACATCAGGGAAGCAGCCAGTCCCTTCCCCCTTCTAAAGGGGGAAGGCTAGGTAGGGGGTCATCCCCCCTCGCTTCCCCACAACCACAAGGAGGCTGAACCATGGCCAGCGTATTTCTGGGAATCAACGACCGAACCTACACCTTCCAGTTCGTGGCCGGACGGTCCGAATTTCAGGGCACCGGCTTCCGAAACCCCATGGACATGGCGCTGGCTCCTGACGACGTGATTTACGTGGTCAACAGATCCTACGAGTCCCGCTCAGACGGCACCCGCATCAATGTCTTCCGCCTGGGTGAGGACGGCGAGGAATACATCACCGAGTTCGGCTCCTACGGCGACGGCCCAGGGCAGTTCATCTGGCCCATATCCATCGCCGTGGACAGCGACGTCAACGTTTATGTGGCCGACGAATGGCTCAACCGCATCAACGTCTACAGCCAGGACGGCGAGTTCCTTCGGGAATGGGGAAGCAAGGGATCTGGCGACGGAGAGTTGAACCGCCCCTCAGGACTGGCGATAGCGAAAGACGGCACCATGTTCGTGGTGGACAGCCTGAACCACCGGGTGCAGCGATTCACCCTGAACGGCGAATACCTGGACCAATTCGGCAGCTTCGGCAGCGGCCCCGGCCAGTTGAACACTCCTTGGGGCATCGGTTTGGACAAGGACGGCAACGTCTTCGTCGCCGACTGGCGCAACGACCGCATCCAGCAGTTCACCGCTCAAGGCGAGTGGCAAGCGTCCTTCGGACAACCGGGCACCGGTGGCGACACTTCCATCGCCCGGGAGATGGGGGGATTCAAGCGGGCGGATGTGCCCGTCGGCCAGTTCAATCGCCCCGCCGGGGTTTGCGTAGACGCGGACGGCGATATCTACGTGGCCGATTGGCTAAATAACAGGGTCCAAGTCTTGACCCCGGAAGGCCGTTTCATCAGCGAGTTCACCGGCGACGCCGGCCTTTCCAAGTGGGGCGTGGACAAAATCAGGTCCAACCCGGACATGATTCGCCAACGCAACGGCGTCCGCGACTTCACTCCCGAGAAGGTGATATGGGCTCCCTGCGCCGTCAAAGTGGACGCTAATGGCCGGGTCATCATCTGCGACACGACGCGTCACCGGTTCCAGATCTATCAGAAGAACACTGAGCCGGTTCTGATTTAGAGAGCCTTGCCGGACTCTCAAATCAACCGTACCCGATATAAATGAGACCTTGATGCGTCAAGACCCAGGAACCGAAATAGAGCTTTCCGCCCACTGCATGGTCGACCACCGGAACGCGTTGGGA
>CAXEOX010000011.1:0-46684 GCA_963997925.1 uncultured bacterium | reverse complement strand
CTTCATAAGCGCTAGGTCACTGGTTCAAACCCAGTCGTCGCCACCAATCCCCTTCGGGGATGCTCTTCACCAACCAACACTAAGCGCCCCAACCTTCTTTCGCAGGTACTCCTCCAACCGTCGTTTGCCCGCTCGAATCTGCGAGAGAAATGGCCGGCTTACTCCCAACGCAGTAGCGGATTTAGAATGACAAAGGGAGCCCTCGGTACGACCACCGTCAGTATATTTAAGCCGGTGCCGCATTAGGTGGACAACTTTCGAGCGCCGACGTAATATTCCCCGTTATGTTCAGTGAGCGTAATTGCTCCAACTGCGTGCTACAAGTGCCGGATGGATATTTTATCTGCTTCAGGTGTGGGCAGAAGCAACCATCTGGATCTCCACTATTGTTCGGAGCTCGATCTGCCCACAACCGGCACAAGCCGCTGATCAAGTGGACTGCGATCGGCGCCGTGGGTGTGATTGTGCTGGCGATTATCTACGCTGTATCTGGACCGTCGGATGAGCAGTCCACTCTGGAATTTCCACAACTGGCGCCGGCGGCTGACTCTGCCAGTCCAGAAGTGGACGGCGTCGCGTTTGCCGACCGGATCATCGTGTCAACCCCAGTTGTAGCACCTACGGTATCGGCCCAAGGGCTCCGGCCAACTATTTCTCCAACCGTCAAACCTGATGCCAGATTTATCCGGCTTATCGACCCTCTAGACGAACCCGAATATTATTGTGTAGACGTGCCTCGCGCCGGTCGAGGCGTTCGGCTTGAGAGTGCTTTACAAGCCCACACCTGCAAGCCCATAGAGACGGCTGCGGATGAACTATTTACAATAAATCATCCCAATGATGGTCAGATCTACATGGAGGCTTACGATCTGTGTGTCGAGGCCGATGGGATGCACAAAGGGTCAGCGTTGCTGCTCAAGGCTTGCTCGGAAACTCGCAGTCAACTCTTTATTTTTGCCGGTAACTCGATACGCCTCAGCAACGACCGCCAAGACGACTTGTGTTTAGCGGTCGCTCCAGGAGAAGGACTTCCTACGGGCGCTCCCAGTCACCTCCGGCGAGCGTTGTCTCTGGAGAGTTGTAGAAGTATTGAGTCCACACTTACAGGATGGACACCAATCCTCACGTATACCCGGTATTGCTACGAATACGACGGATCCAACAATACCAAGTACACATGCGGCGAATGGCCTGAATGACGCAAACCGCGCAGTCAGCAACACTATAAATAGGCTCTTAGGGAGAGGCGGGCTACTCGCCCATGACCCTACGGAAAAACGCTAGGGCGTTGCCGCCGGTGATTTTTATGATGTCCGCGTCGGAATAGCCTCGGGTGATTAGCCCACGGATGATGTTCTTCCCTTCGGCAGGAGATTCCACGCCACTGATTGCGCCCAAGCCTCTCGGCCCGATGCCGGAATCTGTCCCTATGGCCACATGGTCGATACCCAACAAGTTCACCATATAGTCGTAGTGATCCAGCAGGCGTTCGATACTCAGTTCAGATCCCCAGCTACGAATCACTGATGGTTGCACGGTGACCCCTACGATGCCGCCTTTTTGGGCGCAGGCTACCAACTCCTCGTCCTTCTTCAGCCTCCCCGCAGCGTACTCGCCACCACCCTGTTGCTGACCCAGGGTGTAGGACCCGTCGTGAGTGAAGGCGACCGGGGCCTGGGAGAACTCGATAGCGTCCATCGCCGTGCGAAAAGATGCGTGGGACAGGTCAACCACCATACCCACCTCGTTCATCCGCTGGACGACCTCTATCCCGAACAAACTCAGCCCACCGTCGTACCGCTCATGTTGGCCGTCCCCGATAGAGCTCCTGCGCCGGTAGGTCAGCCCCGCGATCCTGATGCCGGCGTTGTAGAGGACGTCGACACGCTGCAACTCGTTACCGATGGCCAGGTGCTCCACCGTCGGCAAGAACCCCACCTTGCCATGCTGCTTTGCAGCTTCAATATCGCTGGCGTTGCTGACTTTGACAACCTCGTCGTGACGGCGGATGTCTGACAACATCATGCCAATCTCTTCTATGAGGTCTTCGAACCGGATGAAGGACATTTCGTCGGTGTGCAGCATGCCCCGGTAAACACAGGCCGTCCCAACGGCGGTAAACCCTCCGTGGCGCACCGCCTCGTAGCCCCACTCATAGCTGTCACCATGCAGGTACTCAAAGAGCTGGTTGGGATTCTCCGGCTTCACCATCGGGTGCTGATGGAGGTCGATCATCGTCGTCTCCTCCACCAGACGCTGAAATCTCCTTTCCTGATCCTCGTCGAGAGCGACGGCTATCGGCTGGGCCGGAATAACCTGTTTTGCCATTGGGATCGAGTTTGCTACCATCTTAGATCCTCCTTATTATCGGGCCGGGAATCGCCCTTGGGTCTAGGCTAGCCGTGGCCTGTATTCTGTCGATGAAAACGCCCCAACCTAGGCAGAACCTGACCCGCCGCGCCTCTGAAACCTGTAACAGCGCCTCTTCCCGGCTGATGGCGCCCTCCGCCACCATGTCCACTGCGATTTTCACCGCCGCCGGGGGGATGCGCTTGGCATTGCGGGTTTGGAGGATAAACAACCGGCCGTTCTCGATGGTGAATTCGATGTCCTGAGCGTGATGGTAGTGGGTCTCTAACTGGGCAGCCAAATCCATCAACTGTCTCGACGCTTCCGGCATAACGTCCGCCAACGCAGCGATGGGCTGGGGAGTCCGCACCCCGGCAACGACGTCTTCGCCTTGGGCATTGGACAGGAACTCACCGTAGACTTTGCGCTCCCCAGTGGCCGGGTTCCGGGTAAAGAGCACGCCGGTTCCGCTGGTGGGACCAAGGTTGCCGTAAACCATGGACATGATGGTCACCGCAGTACCCATTGCGTGGTCGATACCGTTATGGTTGCGGTAAAAGGTGGCCCTTGGATTGTTCCAACTGCGAAAGACCGCTTCAGTGGCATGGATGAGTTGGTCCCAAGGGTCGGTGGGGATGTCGGCTCCGGTAGCGCGCCGGATCGCGCTCTTGTAGTCGGAGATTACGTTGTGGAGGGTGTCAGGGGCAAGTTGGTGGTCTTCGGTTACTCTGTCGCGGTCTTTGTGGAGGGTTAGAATCTCCTCGAAAACACCAGGCTCTACCTCCATGACCACATCGGCGTATATCTGTAGAAAGCGGCGATGAGCGTCCAAGGCAGTTCGCAGGTCGCCCATCTCCTCGGCAAGACCCTGGGCGATAGCGTCGTTGATGCCCAGGTTGAGAATCGTGTCCATCATCCCCGGCATGGAGACCCGGGCGCCGGAGCGCACGGATACCAGCAGAGGCCGCTCCAACGAGCCGAACTTTCGCCCCATCGCCTCTTCAATCTGCCCAACACTGCCGCGAATGCTGTCGGTAAGCCCATCTGGCAGCCGGTTACCAAGGTTGAAGTATTCCAGGCAGGTTTCGGTGGATATGACAAAGCCGGGAGGGACAGGAAGCCCCAACCGGAACATCTCGCACAGGTTGCTACCCTTTCCGCCCAGTAGATCGGTCATGGAAGCGTCGCCTTCGCTGAATGCGTACACCAGTTTCTTGAGCCCCGGCTTTCCAGTGACCATCTACTATCTCCTTACCGATTGTTCCCTGCGGGTCTGGGAGGAAGGACGCCGCGACGGTTAGATGATTCGGGGGGACAGAGTCCGATTATAGCCCATCCCTGCGAACGGAAAAGCAGCGGCTGTACGAGGGTGTGGAAAACCAAGTATCATGGTTCAGCGAAAATGTCGATCGATCAAGCGGAGCAAACCTGATGAGAATAGGCGTCATATCGGACACACACAACCCCAGTGTTGGGGCGGAACCGCCGCCGGAGGTAAAGGCTGCATTCCAGAGCGTCGACGTAATCATCCACGCGGGAGATATCTACGTGCCCGCATGCCTTGACTGGCTTGAGGAGATCGCGCCGGTGTACGCCGTTGAATTGGGGGCCGCCGCTCAGTTCAAAGAAGATGCGCGAGTGGTCGATAAGAAACGAGTCATAGAGTTAGAAGGTCACAAAATAGGGTTGACCCACGATCTGATGGTACCTGGGATGGCTCAGGAAATCACCGAGCATAGCCCGCTGTCCAAGCACTTTCCGCCGGACAGCAGCTTATCCGGTGCGCTTGAGACTGTGTTCGATGCCGCCGTCGACGTTGTAATCTTCGGCCACACCCACTACGCAGTGGTTGAGGAGTTCCAAAACATTCTCATGGTGAATCCCGGTAGCCCAGCCCTGCCGAAGCAACTGCGCCGCCTGGGACAGGTCGCTATCTTGGAACTGGAGCCAGGCCAGAAGAGCGCTGAGATATTGAACCTTTCCGCATTCAGCTAGGTTGGTGTGCCAGCGCAGGGCGGAACCTGTGTAGCTCCTCTGGATTCCGGCGTGCGCCGGAAAGACGAAGTTTGGCGGTGGCTCTCTCGTCACTCCCGCGCAGGCGGTAGTCCTGTAGGCTGGGTGGAAAAGGCGTGGCATTTGAAATCGGGGCATTCTCAGGATTCTGGCCGGCGCCGGAATGACGGGGGTGGTGTCAGTAGATAGCCCGCTCCTCGACTAGGAGGTTCGTCTCATCCACGGACAGTCCCAACAACTCCTGATAGACGTACTCATTGTGCTGGCCCAAGACCGGAGCTTCGGTGAGATTGGGCCCTTCTACACCGTCGAACCGCCAAGGGAGACCCGGCAAGTCTCTCAGTTCGCCATCCCTCATCTGAAGCGGTTTGAGGTACCCTGAATCCCTCAACTGAGATTCATAGAACACCCGGCCGATATCCAATGACGGACCGGAGGGCACTCCCGCGTCCTGTAAGAGTCTCATAGCTTCGTAATCCTCGTATTGGATCGTCCATTGGGAGATGGCGGCGTCTAGATCATCTTGATACTTCCGCCGTCCTTCCAGGCTGGCAAACCTTGGGTCTACTCCAAGGTCCGGTCTTTGAATCAAATGGCAGAGTGAGTTCCACTCTTCATCGTTAGTAATCGCGATCGCGACCCAGCGGTCGGACCCGGCGCAGTGATAAACACCGTGGGGAGCATACAATGCGTCCCTGTTTCCCATGAGCTCCGGCACTCTATCATTCATCTGGTAGTCCAGGATCGCCCCCGGGAGCGCGGCGCTCAGTGCTTCGGCCATGGAGAAATCCACGTACTGGCCTTGACCGGTGATAGCCCGGTTGTTGAGCGCAGCGGCGGTAACCATCGCCAACTCCATACCAACCCAAGGGTCAGCCCAAAGACCGCCGGCCACGGGCTCTCCCTGCGGATTACCGGATATTGAGTTCCAACCGGTGTAGTGCTGTAGCAGGCTGCCGTAGGCCACATAGTCCTTGTCCGGTCCTGTATGCCCCGTCCCCGACGAGGACACCATGATTATGTCTGGCCGATGGGCACGAACCACGTCGTAGCTCAACCCAAGCCTTTCTATGACGCCAACAGCGAAGTTCTCAATCACTACATCGGAGATAGCCAGCAACTGCTTGACCAACTCCAACCCCTTTGGGTCGGATATGTTGAGGGAGCAGTAAGACTTGGACTGGTTGTAGGCTTGAAAAGGCGGACTCCCGGTGGAGGGGTCGGGACGCCGCGCGCTGCCCACCTTGATGACTTCCGCACCCATACCAGCTAAAAAACGGGTTGAGGTAGGCCCGGCGATGATCCAACTGAGGTCTACGACCCGGATGCCGTTGAGGGGGAGGTCATTCATGGTCATGCCAGGTTCTCCAGGATCGATCGGTTGTGCTCCCCCAACAAGGGAGCGGGCCGCGCCGCCAGCGACAATTCGGCGTGGGAGAACCGATAGGCGGCTCCAGGGTATTTGAGGGTTCCGGCTTCCGGATGATTCAGTTCAACGAAGAATTCACGCTGGGCCAGATGCTCGTCATGCAGCAGGTCCAGAACGGTGTTGACGGCGAAGCAGGGGATGCGCTGTTCCTGCCCCCACCGGGCAATCTCATGCTTAGAATAATTGCTGCTCCATTCGCTCAGCAGTTTCCACAGGGATGGAGAGTTCCTTTGCCGAGCGTCCCGGGTGGTGTAACGGTCGTCGGTTGCCCACTCCGGATTGCCCATAATTCCCAGCCACCGCTCCCATTGGACATCCTCTCTGGGTGAAACGGCCACGTAGCCGTCCTTGCATGGGAGTATCCCGCCGATAGCGCTAACATTGCCGCCACTTGCGGCTTCTTGCACCTTGGCCAAATCCCTGGGCGGCGCCGGTCTACCATAGGCAGAACTGGCCAGACCGCTGATGTGTTGGTTCACCATCGCCTCGAAGGACGAGATGTCTACCCGGCTACCTTTCCCGGTCATCCTCTTCCGGTACAGGGCCATCAGCGTCGCGGTGGCTGCGGCCATGCCGCCTACCAACTCCGCTTGGTGGCCTCCCGCCCGTATCGGCGGGTTGCTGTCCGGATCCTCGACCGCCCCCAGCAACCCCTGGGCATGGCCGCTCATGTGGTGGATGACCAAGTCGGTAGCCTTGAAGTCCTTGTAAGGACCCCGGTTGCCGAAGGGCGTTACGGACGTGAATATCAGTCCGGGATTGATGCCTCTGAGAGTTTCGTAGCCCAGACCATGGGCTTCCAACGTGTCCGGCGGAGGGTTTTCTATAACTATATCCGCGCCTGCCACCAGGCTTTTAAAAGCCTTAGCTCCGTCATCCGAAGCAAGGTCCAAACTGACGCCGTATTTGTTGATGTTTAGCGCTAGGAATAGGCCGCTCTTCTCCGGATGAGGCGTATCGCCGGGGAAGGGACCGATGCGCCGCGCCTCGTCGCCTTCCGGTGGTTCCACCTTGATAACTTCCGCGCCCATGTGGGCCAGAATCTTCGCGCAATACGGAGCGGAGATTCCTTGTCCGACATCGAGCACCCGCACTCCAGGCAATAATCCGGCCACCATCACCAACCCTTTTTACCGAGAATAAGCGCGACAACCAACTACTGGGCCGTCCGATAGCAGGAATTGTACTTCCATCCCGGAAAATGTTAAATGACTAAACACCGGACCTGAGGTATCGCTTTGCCGGAACATGGGCAGTACTCTACGCAAGATCTGCCTTCCAAACACTTAGCTTAGGCATCGAGCGGGGGCGGGAACATCGGGTTCCCGGATGGGCAGAGGAGTTGGTCTAGCGTTTATTTCCATTAGTTGAGTGGGCCGGGAACGAGATGCTGACCAGCCACGGGGAGGCTGCTCCGGATCCCCTGGATACAGCGATTAAGCCGTTCCCTGACTAGCGTCAGGGAACGGTTGCGTGAGCTATCGCGCCTTTGGCCGGGACGGTCCATTTCTTATCCTATCGTTGCCGGGCCCAACTGCTTCAATCATCAGGATATACGCTCTCCTATCCTGTCCATAGACATTGGTCCGGACTAAATTTTGTTCGGGTATTTCACGTGGTAAATCGACCCATTGAATCTACTAGAGTTCCAACGACTTTCCATGTCGGATGCATAACAGAATGGCCTTTACACATAACAAAGTTATAACGAAGACATTATCAATCACGCTATGAATCAGCCTCGAAGCCGGACTTCCGGGTAGTGTGGTGTAGAATTGGGCCGTCCACGCGGCTCCGGCAATGCTCTTGCTTGAAGCATCTTGCACACTCCCGGGTAAAGCCCATCCGGCAGCGGCATCGGTGACATAGGCGTGGATCAAGCGTAGCCCAGGGACGACCTCGACTCTACATGAATCAAGATTCAGACAAGTTGATGCCCAAGCTAATAAAACAAACAGCGGGATATACGAATCATGACAAACCCAAAAGCAGACCTCCTTGCCCACCTGGAATCCATGGCCGCGAGATATCAGGATCGATGGACACTGTCCGCATGCGGCGTAACCGTTGGCAGGCGGAGCATACCGGCGTTACTAGACAAGAACGCTAACTCACCAGGATCCAACACTGCGTCAGTGCTCCTGATCTCCGGATTATCCGGAAGCGCGGACGACGTTGCTCTGGCTCGTAGAGCTCTCGATTCGACCCCATCCGATGACGCCGGCCCTGGTAATCACATCAGTCTTTCCGCTATCCCCGATTGCAATCCCGATGGCTTAAGAGACCTGTCTACCGGCTATCCTCCCATCGGCGAATTTTTCTATAACGCCGAAGAACCGGAGAAGCGCTATCTGTGGCGGTGGATATGTTTCCTAGCGCCCACTCTGATATTGGAGTTGCGATCCGGGGAGGCGGTGAGTTGGCAGAGTAACGAAGCCGGAAGCAACTTGGCATCAGCGCTGGCCCGTTCCGGGGGCCGTGTAGAAAACGAATCTTTGCTGGACTCCCTGGGCTCTGGTTCCCCCGACGGTCTGGGTCCGATTCCCGGCCTGAGGTTGACCTCGCCACCGGAAAGTCTCGACGACGAGCTTGGCAAGCTATGGAAACTACTTTCGGAACAACCCGGCCTACGTGAAGCTTCTCCGGCCCGCCAGGTGTTGGAGGCGCGTAGCGCTCGCTCCCATCTGGAGGTTGCTCATATTCTGGCCTCGGTTTATGGATACCAGTTGGACCCGGTCAACTACACGCAAGGTGTGGGCATCAGCGGCCGCCTCCAGCTATACGAGTTAAGCAAGACCGGGGAATCGCCTGCGTCCGGAATCGTCGATCTGGTGGAACCCTACGTATCGGGGTCTACGCCGATGTTCGGCGAGAGGGTCGGCGGGGCCAATCTTGCGGGCTTGATCTGGGGGCGGGAATTGTCAGCGGCGACCGGCGACCCGCGTTATTCCGATTTAATAGTGGCAGTAGCCAACCGCTACCAGCCCGGGGTTGACGGCGGCGCTCCACCGCCCTGCGACCCAGACTTTCGCACCGAGGACATGTTCATGGCCGGAGCGATGCTCGGCCGAGCGTTCGGAATCACCGGCGAGACCAGGTATCTGGACCTGCTGGTAGGGTTCATCACCGGGGGGAATATACAGCAGGAAAGCGGGCTATTCTGGCACTGCCGGCCAGCGCATTTCTATTGGAGCAGAGGGAACGGCTTTGCCGCCATGGGGCTAACCGAGACGTTGACCTATCTGCCGGAGAACTATCCGGGCCGCGACACCGTGGCGGCGATGTACCGGAAATTGATGGATGGGTTGGTCAAGATTCAAGACCCTTCCGGAATGCTGTCCCAGGTGTTGGACATGCCCGGCTCGTATCAGGAACTGACCGCCACGTGCATGCTGGGCTATTCCATAGCCCGGGGTTTGCGCCGGGGTTGGCTGGGTCCCTCTTATCAAGCGCCGCTGGACCTGGCGTGGCGAGGTGTCTCCCAGCGGGTCGACGACGAAGGAAACGTCGTCGATGGATGCGCCAGCACCGGGGTCCAGGCAACGCTGAACGAATACCTGGACCGTCCGGCTGTCTTCGGCTTTGACGACCGTACCGGCGGCATGGCTTTGTGGTTCGCCTTGGAGATGCACCGGCATCAGGGGTGAAGCTGATACCCGGTTAACTCATCCAGTCGGCCACCCGTTCAGCAATCATGATGGTCGTTGCATTGGTGTTGGCCCGGATGCAGTCGGGCAATACCGAGACATCCACCACTCTTAACCCTTCCAAGCCCCGCACATGGCAATACTGGTCCAAGACGGCCATCGGGTCGGAGTCGGGCCCCATCTTGCAGGTGCCGGATATGTGTTGCGTGGTGGTAACGTTACGCAACAGCCACTGGTCCAGGGTGTCGTCGGAAACTAGATCCTGGGGGGTGGGGCTGATGAGTCCTTCCACGATATCTTTGTATACGTCGTGCTCCAGTAACTTCAGGCATAGGCGCACGCCCTCACGCAACCGTTCCCGGTCCCATGGCTCATCCAGATACCGGTAATCGAGGAAGGGCTGCACGTGAGGATCGGTGGACGCCAGCTTCACTTCACCGGCTCCCACGGCGAGTTCGAGGACGCATGTGAACCGGATTCCTTCGCCCGCCGCCGGATCGCCACCCATGGGGGAGGAGAAGGAAGACGCCAAGATTTGCATGTCGTTGCGGTCGCTGGAGCCAGCTGCCGTGTACCGCAGGGCGAGCTGGCTGCGCGGCGCTTCCGGGTCCAAAGGAAAATCATCCTTTACCCGCACCGGGACCCTTACGTTCGGGTGGTCCCTCAAGTTCTGGCCGACACCGGGAGAGTCTAGCTGGACCGGAATACCCATCTCCTTCAGGTGGTCGGCCGGTCCCACGCCGGACAGCATCAGTATCTGGGGTGAACCGATACCCCCAGCGCTGAGAATGATTTCCTCGCTCTCAACGACGAATATCTCGTCGCCGCTTTGTACCTCAACGCCGGTGGCCCGCTTGCCTTCGAATAGGATCCGGCGGACGGTAACCGCTGAGCGGACGGTCAGGTTCAGCCGGTTCCGCACCGGGTTCAGATAGGTCAGGGAGGTGCTCATTCGCACGCCGTCCGGATTGTTCATGGGGATGGGACCGACGCCCCAGGACTCTGGGTGGTTCATGTCCGGGTCTTCGGGATAACCGTCATCGCGGCAAGCCTGGTAGAACGCGGTTTGCGCCGGTAGCCAGGTCTCACGCGCGTGGCGCCGGACCGGGATGGGGCCGTCGAAGCCATGGAAATCGTCCTTGATGTCCATGTCCGTTTCCTGTTTCCTGAAGTAGGGCAGCGTTTTAACGAAGGACCATTCGTCGTTGCCCCATGCAGCCCAGTTGTCGTAGTCTTCGGGCACGCCCCGGAGGAATACTTGGCCGTTGATGGCGCTGGAACCCCCAACCACCCTGCCCCTTGGGACGGGCATGGTATTGCCCTGCTCCTCGGTCGCTTTACCTGAGAACGCCCAGTTGTGGGGAGCGTCCACCGCCGAAGCAGCTTGGTTATACCCGAACTTCAGGTCGTCAGGGTAGACTTCGAAATTGGGATAATCTGGACCGGATTCTAGCAGCAGCACCGAGCGGTTGGGGTCATCCGTCAAGCGAGTAGCCAGAACACATCCAGCGGACCCCGCTCCGATGATAACGACGTCATACTTCATAACTCTTCCTACCTTGATTTCACGTTTGCCGATGAATCAACTTGAGATGGTGATTCTCAACGCGGGGATGTTACTCTCAAAGTCCGGCGGTTGTCTACCGTTGGCCGGGAGGTAGGGAAATGAGAACTGGAACTCCTCTAGGATGGCCGCATGTTTCACGGCTTTCGGCCTCCCTGCTGATTGGAACCTTGGCTATGCTCGGGTTGGTTGGATGTGCTCAGCAGCCCACGCTAACCCCGAGTTCCGTTCCAGCTGGGGCTGCAGCGGCTACTTCTACTTCGGCGCCTGAGTCAACAACCGCGACAGACCCCACATCCGCTTCCCAGGGAAGTTCAGAGAGGCCCCCATACCCACGGCAGATATCCCGCCAACACTCTCTGCTTTAGTACCTAAGGCTGCAGTGCGCCCTGACACCAAATCTGAGACACCGGTGACTGTCACAACGCAACTTATGCCCACTGAGGAGATTCCCCCAACTCTCGCCGTACCAACCGACGCAATTCCCGCCGAACCAAAGTTAACGGCCTTCCCGCTTCCAACCGGGTCCCGACCTCACGATGTCGCCCCCGCTCTCGACGGTGGAGTCTGGTACACCGCGCAAGGCTCCGGCGCACTGGGCTGGCTGGATCCGGAGACAGGCCGGACCCGGCATACGCCGTTGGGATCGGGGTCACGTCCCCACGGCGTGATAGTTGGGCCTGATGGAGCGCCCTGGATAACTGACAGCGGGCTGAACGCCATCGTCCGGGTCGACCCGGAGAACCTGTCAGTAGACGTTTTCCCGTTGCCGCCGGACCGCCCCACGCAAACTGGAACACCGCAACCTTCGACAAAAACGGGGTGCTTTGGTTCACCGGGCAAAATAGCGTGTACGGCCGGTTGAACCCAAGTTCCGGGAAGATGAAGGTACTCGATGCGCCCGGAGGCCGCGGTCCCTACGGCATCGCCGCCAGTCCCGATGGGAACGTGTACTACGCGTCTTTGGCTGGCAGTTATGTAGGGCGCATAGATATTGAGTCAGGCCAAGCGACCGCCCTAGACCCTCCGGCACCCGGCCAGGGAGCTAGGCGGGTATGGCCGGATTCCCAAGGGAGGATATGGGTGAGCAAGTGGAACGCCGGGCAAGTCGGGCTATATGACCCATCAGACGACGCGTGGCGGGAGTGGAAACTTCCCGGCCCAGCGCCACGGACCTATTCCGTTTACGTGGACGAAAGAGACATGGTGTGGCTCAGTGACTTCGGCTCCAACTTGGTGCTTCGGTTCGACCCGGAGAACGAAAAATTCGAGGTGTTCGCTCTGACCAGCAACCTCAGCAATGTCAGGCAGATCTTGGGCCGGGTCGGCGAGGTGTGGCTGCCCGAATCCGCAGCGGACCAACTCGTGAGAATCAGATATTAGGGAAGATATCCGGACACGGAACTATTCCGTTTCTAATCATCAGAAAGACTGCCTTACCCGCCGCCGACCCTGCCATCCGCTTTGAGTGCAGACCCGGGATTGTATTACCGTAAGGTTCAAAAACACCCCGGAAATAACCCATTTTGGGGAGATTATTCCCCTAAAAAGCCTTTGATTTCCCGAAGAACCAAGTCCGGAAACTCCATCGGTAGGAAGTGGCTGCCGCAGCCCATCGCTTTTACCTGAGACCCGGGCACCACCTTCAAAAAATCCTTCACACCCACATCCTCAAGTTTCTGACCGGTGGGGTAATCTCCCAGCAGCAGCAAGTATTGCCCCCGCAGCCGTTCTATGTATACGGCATCATTGACCCCATCCCGCTGTCCGTAGAAGGACGCTTCCACTGTGGGTTTGCATTTCAATTCCGCCCGGCCGTCCGGCAACAAACGGGTGCCGCCTTCTATGAAATCTCCGAACACTTCATCGGTCCAGTTCTTAAATACCGACCGGTTGCGGTAGGCCTCGTACATCGTCTCCCGGCTTTCCCAGACGGAACGTTTCATCGCCGCCCGCTTCGCCCGCTCTTGAAGCTCCTGGGACGGCGCCGACGCCGGACGAGGCCCCACCCGGGACTCTATTATCACGGACCGGCCAATGATTCCAGGCTGCAACGAATCGGCAATCATAGTGGCCATCCCGCCTAAAGAGTGGCCCACCGTGTCAACGCCCTCCAAGTCCATCTGCCGAATAATCTCGGCCAAGTCTTCCCCCGCCTGGTGAAACGTGAGGTCCTGGTCAGTCGCTTCCGTGTCTCCGTGGCCTCGATGGTCGAAACACATGACATGGAAGTCTTCGGACAAAGCCTTCGCATTGGAGTTCCAAGTGGAAGCGCAAAGGCCAACGGCATGCAACAACAACAAAGGCGGCGCAGTGGAGTTACCCCAGTCGAAATAGTGGTGGTTGATACCTTGCGCCTTGACGAATCTACTTACCGGCTCCAATGACTTCCCCCCAGACAGCGGAATAATGCAGGTCTTACGGCGCATAATTCTATCCCCAGTTTGCTCCGGTGACCACCCATTAATCGCCGGATCAGAAAACTCACCCTAGTCCAGCTGGCCTTGCCGGATGCATAATTAAGCGCCCATAGATCTAATTTTTGAAATCAACCCAGCCCTTGGCCAAAAGACATCGATCAATCCTTAGCCGATAGCCAGGTGTCATAGAACTGCTGTCGGAGCTGTCGGATAGGTAGGAGATTGCTGCATAGAGAGGCTTATTGATTATCGTTCTGATGGGCGTATCCGGGGCTGGGAAGTCCATCGTAGGCCGACTCCTTGCCGATGCCCTGGGTTGGAGTTTCTACGAAGGCGACGATCTTCATACTCGGTCCAACGTGGACAAGATGGCCCAAGGTATTTCCCTGACCGACGATGACCGTTGGCCCTGGCTGCGCCGGATACGGCTTCTCATCGACGACCTGGTCTCACGTGGCCGGAACGGTGTAGTTGCTTGCTCCGCCCTTAAACAGGCATACCGGGACGAACTGGTTGGGACCAAAGATGACGTGAAGTTGGTCTACCTGAAAGGTAGGTACGGAACCATCATGTCCAGGCTGGAAGACCGGCGGGACCACTTCATGAAGAGCGGCTTACTGGAGAGCCAGTTCCAAGACTTGGAAGAGCCTGACGGCGGCGTCACCGTGAACGTAAGCTCGGACCCCCAAGCTATCGTCGCATCGGTTAAGCAGGCTTTGGGCCTATGATTCTTGCCAGACCCTGCGATGGCGAATTCTCGCTGCAACGCGCAGCTATCCGTCATCAACTCCTCGATCAAGCGTGATAGAATCTGTGACACGCATGAAATCGTATTCATTTTGACGGACGGTCACGCTCCAGGATGGATAGGAGATGACCGTCAGATCAGGACTGGCCCGTTAATATCATGGATTATGTAACGCTAAGAAAAGAAGTTGCCGAGGCCGGACTCCTAGACAGGCAGTACGGCTATTACGCCTTCAAATTTGTTCTTAATTTCGGTTTAGTAGGCTTAAGTTACTTTCTACTTGCAACGATAGACAGCTTCGTTTTTCAACTGTTCAACGCCGCTTTCTTAGCCTTCTCCATCGTACAAGTCGGGTACATCATGCACGATGCTATCCACATGCAGATCTTCAAGGGGAAATGGAAGAACGAATTTGCCGGCATCGTGACCGGCAGCTTGACCATTAATGTCAGCACTTCCTGGGCCGACCTGCACCTTCAGCATCACAAGGCCCCCAACCACTCCGACCTGGACCCGGACGTAAATATGCCGGTGCTGGCATTCTCTGAAGAGCAAGCCTTGATGAAAAGAGGGCTAGCCAGGTTCCTGGTCAAGCGCCAAGCATTTATCTGGTTCCCGTTGTTAACGTCGGTCGCATTTATCATGCGTTTCGGCAACACCTATACGTTGGTGAAAAAACTGACGGGAAAAAATTGGAAGTTCCATGCCATTGAGGCTGTTTTCCTGTTGGCGGGCAGCTCGCTCTACTTCGGGTTCATCTTCACATCGCTCAGCCTACCGCAGGCGCTAACGTTCCTTCTAGTAAACAACGTCCTTACCGGTCTATACATGGGCACGAGCTTCGCCACGAACCACAAAGCGATGCCGTTGATGAAGGAGAGATTGGACTTCCTGCGCATGCAAGTGCTGACGGCCAGAAACGTTAAGAGCAACCTGCTGACCGATGTCTGGTACGGCGGCCTGAATTACCAGATAGAGCATCACCTTTTCCCATCCATGCCAAGAAACAACTACGGCAAAGCCAGTAAAATCATCAAGGCCTTCTGCCAGGAGCAGTCCGTTCCCCACTACGAAGCCGGTGTCTTCCGGACATATAAAGAGATCCTGAGCCACTTCCATCAGATCGGCGCCGTACTACGAAGTCCCAACTCCGATACGGAACGTGTAACAGCCGCGAACTGAACGGTCAACAGGGCCCGTTTCCGGACTGGGGAAAAGCTGGCGCCGGGGTCCGTAACCCTATACTCCCAGAGCCAGCCGGTCAACGGCCTTAGCGACTCTCAGACATCTATCTGACGAACTCGGATGCCAGGAGGCCCACGTCAACGTTGTCGACATCGGGCATGGACTTCCTGAGTTCTTTCATTGCACCCGGATCGTAGGATGCGGTCAATTCCTCCAACCTGGGAGCGACCTCTTCGGTGAACAATTTCATCGAACTCAACGTTTCTTCGTAGGTCATGAAACCGGCTTGGCCCATCATAAGCAGATGCCCGAATCCGCCCGAATACTCCCAGAAGTTCTTGATCTGCTGGAATACTTGATCGGGGGTTCCGGAGAAGACGTTGCCCCGGGACAGTTGAGTTTCGAAGCGGGGATCCCGTCGGTCAGGTTCCCCCGGACGAGGTCCTCTGATAAGATTGGCCGCCACTGCCGGTGGATGATATCCCGGGGGATTGTTGAACTGGGGAGCGACTTTATTTGACCTGATGTACCAAAGAAGTTTCTCCGACCCTGCCTGCGCCTCTTCCTCGGTTTTAGCCACATGAACGATGGCTGAATAGGCGAGGCGGTCCAAGGGAGCTTCTTCCCCGTGGGCTTGGAGATAACCTTCCCGGTAACCGTCGAACAGCCTGCGGATATTTGCGTATCCGGAAAGGAAAACCGCACCGATGTGTTTCCGTTGGGCGACCTGCGCAGCGGAGCCGGCGCTGCCCATGGTGACCCAGACCGGGGGATGGGGTTGCTGATAGGGCCGGGGCCAGATATTGACCTGCCGGGCATGGAACCAACGTCCCTCGAAATTGAAGGGGCCGTCATGGGTAGTCCACGCCTTCATTATCAGGTCATGGGCCTCCCACAGCCTTTCCGATCCTCGATAAGGATAGGCGTTGGCCGGAGCAATCTCATAAGGAACGCCGCGAACGAAACCGCAGTCCACACGTCCCCGGGAAAGCACGTCGATGTAGGCCATCTCCTCGGCAACCCGGATGGGTTGCTTTCGATTTACGATGGGATTACCCAGAATCAAGAGACGCGCCTTCTTGGTCTCCCGGGCCAGGATTCCCAGGGCGATGGGGGCCGCCGAAAGCACACACGTGGCAGTTTGGTGATGCTCGTTCAGCATAATCTCCAGTCCCATCTCGTCGGCCGCGCCCCATATGTCCAGATACATGTTGAAAAGGTCTGCGCCCAATTCCGGGTCGAAGTTGCTATTTGGCAAGTTGACTCGGATAGACTCGTAAGCGTCATCGTCGGGAAGATTCGGATAGGCGTTTTCGGTAAAAAACCATGTCTTCATTTTTCTTTCCTATCTCGAGGCGAATTCAGTGAAGTGCTTAACGAAGGCTTCGGGCTGCTCGACGTGGGGAGAATGGGCAGCCTCGGGGATAACCACCATGCTTGCGCCCGGAATCATGTTCCGGAAGGCCTCTCCATAACTTGGAGTCACGACCTCATCGCTTTCTCCCCAGATCAGCAGCGTGGGAATGTCTATGCGGTGCAACCGGTAGGGAAGCTTGGGATTGTGCATGTAGGGTTCCCAGGTATAAAGACCGTGGGCGATTCTGTCCGCAGCGAATGTTTCCAGTTCTTCATCGGTCATCGCTTTCGGATCGGGAGCCTTGGAGACATCGTGCCAGCCAGCCTTAATCAGCTCATCTGGCTGAGTAGCGAAGACATCTGCGATGTCACGATCGAAGCGACCTCCCACCTTGATTCCCACCGAATCCACCAGAACCAGCTTGGAGAATCGCTGGGTGTTGATCGCAGCAATCTCCGCCGCCGCCCAGCCGCCCATAGAGAAGCCCACCAGGATGGTATCGTTCAGGTCCAGATGGTCGATAAGGTCCAGGTAGAGGTAGATCAAGTCCTGAAGATTATCGAAGTGTTCAGGGATGGGCGTGCCGGAAAATCCGGGGTGCACCGGTTGGATGATTTCGTACCGCTCCGCCAGCTGGTTGGCGAAGGGGAACCGGTCGATGGGTCCATCCCCGCCATGAAGGGCGAGGATCCGCGGCCCGGACCCTTTCCGAATCACGGAAAGGTCCACGCCTTTTAATTCGATCGTCGATTTAGTTTCCGTAGTTAGCTCCTTATGAAACCATCAGTCTTTCGAACTCCCCCAATTGTAACACTCGTATTTCCAGTGCCACCTAAGGGTGTAGAATTTACAGCGGCAAGCCACACAAGCATCGGCAAGGAAGTAATACGATGCCCCGATAATACATAAAGGAGCACCAGGATGGAAATAGAGAACAAATTAAAAGCGATGGGACTTGAGCTACCTACCGCAGGGACTCCGCCAGCCGGCCGCGCCGGGGCGGTCAAAGTTGGGAATATCCTATTCGTGGGCGGACACACGGCCGGAGCGTCGCACCGGGGCAAGCTGGGAGCGGAGATATCAGTGGAGCAAGGCTACGAAGCCGCCAAAGAGGCGTGCCTCAACTGTCTGGCCGACGTGAAAGCCGTGATAGGCGACCTGGACAAGGTGAAGCAAGTAGCCAAGCTGCTCTGCATGATTAACGCTGTTCCGGATTTCGGCCAGCAACCCCTGGTTGCCAACGGAGCCACCGATCTGCTGTTCGAGCTATTCGGAGACGCCGGGGCCCACGCTAGGTCCGCCGTGGGCATGGGCTCACTACCCAACGGAGTCTGCATCGAGATTGAGATGATTCTGGAAGTATCGGACTAGCTTTTCGCTCCGAAGGCGAGAGACCTCTGCCATGGCCGAACCCACGGGACAGCTAACGGTTACCTATTACGGTCACTGCGCCTTCCTGTGGGAGACCGGCCAGGGCTCCAGGGTGTTGGCCGACCCCTACCGGAACCGGGAAGACCGCTTCTGGTTCACACGGAAGTTTCCCAAGATTCATTGCGATTTGGGCCTGATTACCCACGCCCACTTCGACCACGACGCTGCGGAACGTCTACCGGAAACCGCTTCCCTGCTCCGGTCGCCAGGCGAACTGAAGTACCAGGACGTCTCAGTTCGTGGCATCGGAGACTTCCACTCGAACCCACGAGGCAACACACCGGATTTCCCCAACGTTATGTACCGGCTGGAGGCTGACGGCCTGCGCTTTCTACATCTTGGCGACAACCGGGCCGATTGGCCGAACGAAGTTACCGATTCGGTGGGCGAAGTTGATGTCTTGATGGTTACGGTGGACGACTCCAATCACCTGCTGACCTACCAAGAAGTTGACTCAATCATAGGCCGGTTACGTCCCAAGGTCGTCATCCCGATGCATTATCAGGTCCCTGGCTTGATTCCAGACTCGGCGGGTCTGTTGCCAGCAGACGGCTGGCTTGCGACACGGCCTCGAGTGAAGCGATTGGGGCGCGACTCTGCTGCCTTCTCAACCCAAGACCTGCCAGACGCCACCGAGATTTGGGTTTTCGATCCATCACCAGATTCATTGGCGGCCCCTTTAGAGACGCCATGACATCGCAACGGCATCAGGCGGATCTTCGGAGGTTTGGCCGAACTGGTAGAGCGACCAGATAAGTCCGATAGCGAAAAGTCCGATCCGTACCACTGATACACCCAGATTCGTGCCTAAAAACGACCCGGTTCACTAATCGAAAAAAAGTAGTAGAATAACGGCATGATGGACCTAAAAGTTTGGCTGGGCGAACAAAGTCTAAGCGTTAGGGAATTCGCTCAGGAAATCGACGTGCCGCTCAAGACTGCCCAAGATTGGGTATACCGTGGCGTCGCGCCGTCTGCGGAGAACCAGGACCGGCTTACGGGGTTCATCTATTCCCGTTGTGCCCACCACTGGGTCATTGATGCCGCCAACGGCCACACCAGCCGCGGTGTGTGCAAGCGATGCGAACAAGTTCGGGACTTCGAAAACTCCACCGAGGCGTCGCTTTGGATACCGCCTAAACGCGACGGACAAGTTAAACCTTCTGTCTGACCACCTCGGATTTACTCCTCGTACTTTTTAACTCCTGGCGGTTTGGTGCCGTCGCCCATCTTTCGTCAACGTACCATCCTAGTTATCGGTGCTATTCAACCGGCAGGAATCGCTGTTCGAAAATCCATATCCCTTGGTAGGCCCAGAGTGCCATCAGGGATGGTAGAATGTCGGTCAAATGGACCTTAGAATCACCGCCCATCCAAGCAACATCCCACACGGTGGATACCCGCACGTTGAAGTTTTCCAGGTGATTCGCATCCGACGTGTTCATCCATGGTAGCCCCAGGCAACCCTCGCGCGGAGCATACTCGATAGGCATGCACCATCGGTAGACCCATACTCATCTAACCCAAGGGAGCATCAGAGAATGGCAAGCACCAACTCACGGGCGACGGCAATAGTCAACAGTGTGTCTCTCTCCAGTCAAACGTCAGGCAGCTCTGTGACTCTGCCGGATTATGACAAGCAGCGTGTTGAAGACATCGGGTTCGTAACGGATATGACTCTGGTCCTGATGTGCAACTACGCACAGACTGGACACTTCGGCGGCCCGCTGGCTTACACCGCGTATACCGTCGCCTCCCACTTGATCGGCCCAGAGTTGGGCGGCCTTCGCTACGATTATCGACGGCCCAAACATCCTTACTCCGATAAATTCATGCTGGCGGGCGGTCACAACGCGCCAGTGACCTACGCCCTGTGGATGATTATGGGTGAGGCGATGGCCCGCAAACATGCGCAATCGGGAGACGCCCGTTATCACGTCGACCCGGAAATGGCCATGCTGTCCATCGACGCTTTGGGATTCCGCCGAGGATCCGGAGCATTGAAAAACCTGTTGGAGCAGAACAACCTGGAAGACCATCCTTTGATGGCCCAAGCCAAGATTCGGGGCATCAGGTACCTGGCCGGCCATGCGGAAACAACGGATGTCACCAACGACGTCAATGGGGGGCCTTCAGGCATCGGAATCGCCACCGCCGCCGGCAAAGCCGCCTTCTGGGACATAATGGGGGCACCGGACAGCCTCAAGATTCTGGCCATCGAAGGCGAATTCGCCATGACCTCGGGCCATGCCCAGGAGATGAAAACCACAGCGGTGGCGCAGCAGGTCGGCAAGCGTTTAAGGATTCTACTCTCTTACAACAATGCGGGAATCGATGATGAACTGATAGGCAGCATCATCAAACCAGAGTACGACGCTTACCGGATACAGGACCAATGGGCTTCATATGGCTGGAACGTCTTGGCACTGGACGACGCCAACGACTACGATCAGGTAGTCGCCGCCCTCAAGACCATGGAAGATTGGGACACCACAGACGATAGACCCATGATAGTCGTTGGCCGAACGGTCAAGGGATGGTGGCCCGCAGCCGACAACGGGACCATCCCCGGATACGGTGACCAGATCGTCAGCTACCAAAGCCACCCTTACGCTTTCCCCATGAACAGCGATTATTTCCAGGCTTTGGCGGCAACCTTCGAGCAGAAATTCGGAGTCGAGTTCCAGGGGATCCACGACGGCGCTGTATCCGACAACAGGGACCGACTGATCCAACTCAAGCAGAACATCGACATCGCCATGTCGGTATTAGACAAAGATGGCCTGGGTGACTGGCTGGCCGAACGGTTAGTGGAGATTGGCGACTCGGTGAACGACGAGTTGCCGTTGCGCTTTGACCGCAACACCGACCCCTTCCTCGACCCCCGTCTGGGCGTCAAAAACTTGCCCATGGAACCACAAGGGGTCACCGTCCGGAACCCAGTATCCGGGGCAGAGAAAGATGTAACAATCACTTTGTTCGAAGAGCCCGGCAAGGTCCGGGGCGCCCGGCGGGCGATTTCCGAGATTATCCGGTGGATGAACTACGTCACGGACAACCGGTTAATCACCGTGGCCGCCGATCTATCCGATTCCATCAACGTTGAAGGCGGGTCCTTCTGGGGCCACTACGACCCGGTGGATAACCCGGCCGCCTCCCGGCTTAAAGCGGTGATTCAGGAAGCCGGTAACGCTTCTACTGCCGTCGGTTTAATCGGTCAATCTGCTTCCCTAGACCCGGATAAACACGTCGGAGTTTGGGCGCTAAGCGGGACGTACGGGGCATTTACGCCGCTGATGTACCTGCCGGCCCGGGTCTGGAGCCAGCAGAACCAGGACAGTCCATTCCGGCTAGGAGTGTTGAACATTCTGGCGGGCCACTCCGGTCCGGAGACCGCCGCCGACGCTCGCACCCACTTTGGCATCTTTTCCCCGCAAGTATGGAAGTTGTTCCCAAGACATCAAGTGATTACCTTGAGCTTCTGGGACTACAACGACGTCGCCTCCGGGTATTTCGCAGCGGTTGAGATTGCGGCACGGGACCCCAAGGTCGGTGTCATCGTTCTTGAGGTGGCCAGGCCCGACTTCCCGGTAGCCGACCGCAATACCTTCGCCGATAAAGACCCCAAAGCAGCGGCCAAAGGCATGTACGTCATAAAGGACTTTGAGCCGGGCAAGCCTAAGCATGGTTATGTCATCGCCCAAGGGTCATCCTCCACGGTGAATCTGGTATCGGTCCTGCCCCGCCTGGCGGAAGAGGGTCTGAACGTAAAAGTAATCTCGGCCATCAGCGAAGAACTATTCCACCGGCAGCCTGAGGCATACCGGAACTCGGTGCTTCCGCCCGAATCCCGCTACGACCTGATGGTAGTCAGCACCGGCACTCGGCGCGTTTGGCCATTAGAGGATGCTGGTCCGCTGACCGGCGAATACTCCCTGGTATCGGACTGGCACGACGAATGGCTGACCGGTGGGACCGAGTCCGACGTCATCACCGAGGCTCACCTGGACCCCGAGTCCATCTTCCAAGGGATAAAGCGCTTCGCCTCGGACCACGACAGCCGCATCTCCCGCCAGGCAGCCCAACTGGAAAGCCTGCGGTAGTCAGGGCAGTCTAAGGAACTGACCTTGACTGAAGATAGCGCTAGCCTAGTTCGGCGGATGTACGAAGAAGCCTGGAACGCCGGCAGGCTGGAAGTCATTGATGAGATATGCGCTCTGGACTACGTTGGCGTCGGGCCGTATGGCAACGAGATTGGTCCGGAGTCGGTTAAACGCGGCGTCTTCGCCCGCCAAGTAGCGTTCCCCGACATCCACGTTACTATTGAGGACATCATCCAGGCGGGAGACAAAGTCGTCGCCCGCCTGACCTTTCGTGGGACCCACCAAGGCGAGTTTCAGGGAATCCAACCCACCGGCAAAGAGGTCACCTGGACGGGAATCTGGATATACCGTGTCGCCAACGGTCAGTTCGTTGAACGCTGGCACAACTACGACATGCACGGCTTGATGGAGCAGCTAGAGTCCACCCAGACCTAAACGCCCTCATCATTGTCGTGACCACGTGGGTCAATCTCCATCGGTCGTTATGACCGCACCCATTACCCCAAGCAACTACGCCGTATCTGTTAACACTAAGGGATCAACAACGCACCATGAAAATCACCGATATAAAGATAGATGTAATAAGGCGGGAGATTCCGGACACCGGCCTGGACTCAGACTTGGGGCGGTTCGCAGGGACCGTAGAACAGGGATTGCTGCGCATCCACACGGACGAAGGGATAGAAGGAAATTGCTACATCGGGGCATTTCGCGGTGGCGGGCATTCCCATTTCGGTCCCATCCTAAATGTTCTAAAGCCTGAGCTTCTGGGCCGGGAGGCTTCGGACCGGGAATGGCTGTGGAATCGCCTGCCTATATTGAATTCCAGAAGGGGTATCACCAATCAAAATTGGGCTCCGGTGGACGTGGCGCTATGGGATATCACCGGAAAAGCCGCTGAGCTTCCCATCTACAAGCTCTTGGGAACTCAGCGATACCACACCGAGGTTTACGGGACCTACCCTCCCAGGCATGAGTCGCCCGAAGGGTACGTGGAAGAAGCACGCGAAATGGTAGCCAGAGGTTTCCGGGCGTACAAGATACATCCGGGGATGCTAAACACTCCCGATGTCATTCGTATGGTAACCATGGTCCGGGAAGCCGTGGGTCCGGCCGTTCGGCTGATGCTGGACCCGAACTGCGGTTACGGATACCGCAAAGCTCTGGATATCGGCAGAGCCTTGGATCAGAACGGGTTCCATTGGTTCGAAGATCCGGTCCCTCACTACGACCTCGACGCCATAAAATCGCTGAGCGAACGACTGGATGTACCGTTATGTATGAGCGACCAGAACCCTAACCAGTTCTTCAACGCCGCCAACATGGTAAGGAACCAATCGACGCGCTTGGTCCGGGGAACGGCGCAAAAACTGGGCATCACCGGATTGAAGAAACTCTGCTCATTGGCGGAGGGCTTCGGCATGAACTGCGAGATAGGAACCGCAGCCAACTCGCTCCTGAACGCCGCCAACCTTCACGTCATCTTCTCAGTTGCCAATTGCGACTACTTCGAATACTGGATGCCCCAAGCCGCCCATCAGTTCGGGCTGGTTGACGACGTACACCTCAACGAAAAAGGGTCGATCGATGCGCCAACCCGTCCGGGGTTGGGTTACGAGCTAGACTGGGATTGGCTAAAATCCCACACCGTCGATACATTGGGTTAGGGGCAGCGTTATGACAGAGAATGCTGGATCGCAGAGCCGGACATTCCGTCTGATGGAAGCGACGATTGAAGAACTGCATGCAGCGATCAAGGCGGGCCAAACGACCTGTGTCGACATCGTGCAGGCCTACTTAGACCGCGTCATCGCCTACAACGGCGTCGCCAGTATGCTGGTCACCCAAGATGGAACTCCGGTTCCCGACGCTCCCGGCGTGGTGCGCGGGAAGCAGGCATTGCGGTTCCCGACAGGGACCATTGCCGCACCGACAATACTGCCAGATCTCGACAAGTACCAAGGCCCTCCGCTGGAATACGGCCGCATGGAGCCAACAGCATCGGATCCTGACGTGTCCCAGCAGTTCGGAATGATTGCCGGGATACCCAACGCCGGGCAGGTAAACGCCCTGGCCACGCTCAATATCCGGGGCGAACGTTCGGTAACATGCCAGGGAGACTTCGATCGTCATGTGAACTACGGCCCCCTTCCCCCCGGCGCGCCTCCCGTATGCGAACACTTCCGCCGTATGCCCGACGCATTGGAGCGGGCCGCTGAGCTGGACGCCCTATATGGAAGCAATCCTGATCTGGAAGACATGCCGATGTACGGCGTCGTGTTTTCCTTCAAGGACCCATTCGACACCAAGGACATGCGATCCACCGGCGGAGGCGACGCCCATTACGACATCGACTTCCCGGCGCGGGATCACCTCCTGGTAGAGCAACTCCGGGACAAGGGCGCGATTATATTCGCCAAGGCGGTAAATACCGAATACAACGGACGAGCCGGTGACCCCGGCGGCCGCAACGACCCGGACAAGGTACTGCCATCGGTGCTGGGTTACCAGCGCAGCACCTGGGCAGGCAACCCCTCCAACCCCTACGACACCACCCGCTCGGCTTCGTTGGGCTCAAGCTCCGGGTCTGCATTGTCGGTCAGCACAAACATGGTGATGGCCAGCCTGGGGGAAGAAACCAGAGCGTCTACCCGTGGCCCGTCCAATCACAATTCCGTGGCGCTGATACTGCCCCACAAGTCGTTAATAGGCTTCGACGGTGGGGCCATAGGCGCAGACATATACTGCGACCGCAGCGGCATCATCTGCCGAACCATCGGCGACTGTGCCAAAGTCTTGGACGCCCTGAAGGACCCGGACGAAGGCTACTACGACCCCCGGGACCCGTTCACCACCGTGCCGCGCTCGTCGGGATTGGGCACGCCCTTCGCGAATCACACGGGGATGACCGGTGCTCCAGGCTCACTTAAGGGTATCCGCATCGGTATCATCAGGGAGTCCATGGTCTTTCCGGCCGGCTCCAAAACGGAGACTCCCATCGTCACTGCCGCCGCACAGGAGATCAAGGAGGTCCTTGGTGACAAGCTCGGGGCGGCGCTGGTGGAGTCGTCCGATCCTCTGTGGGAACGGGACCCAGCCGTTGAGTCCATGAAAACGGATTTCCGCAGCGCCATCGCCCGGTTGGTTCCCGTATTCATGCCGGAGCTGTTATTCCGGCTGGGGCCCGATGGACAGCCCCTCTTCCAAGAATTCGCTGCGGCCATCCTTCCCACCGAATTCATGCCGGGGAAAATCTTCGGCTCGGGCACCATTCAGCCCATCGACTACTTCGTTGCCTTGGCAGACGAGCGTATCGCGTCACCCGTCAATCTGAACATCGCTACCATCCAACAGCAGGAGTTGGCGATGACGTTCAGATACCATATCCCCCAATACCTATCCCGGCGCGCCGCGGACTGGAAGGCGATGGGATTCACCGAATCGCTGGTGGATTTCCCAACCCTCAACCAGCGGTCCAAGTTTTGGGGAGACGACCAACGCGCCGCCTTCAAGAACTGGGAAGAAGTGACCGACCCGCGCAATCCCCTAGGCGAGCGGCAAGGGGTTACTGAGCGAATCATGCTGCGGGAATTGCTGCGCCGGGTGGACATGATGGTGCTGCTGGAGAATCATCTGGATGCCTTGGTCCGCTTACACACGCCCTTCCCGCCGGCCAAGATAGGCGGTCCCAGCCAGCACGGGATCTCCGGCAATCTGCGCCTGGAGTCGTTCAACGGCCCCAACGCCGGCCTGACGGAAGTCTTGATTCCGGCGGGTTATGTCACCACCGTCTACGACCCGGTATTCGAACTCGGTTCCGATGTCAGGCGCTATCTATCTGTCCCTTCCGACGTAGCGACAACCATCCCGGAGCCGGGACTGCCCTTCTCGTTAGTATTTAGGGCCGACCCCGGAAAGGAAGACGTCCTTCTAAAGATAGCCTCAGCTTATGAAGCGGCCTCAAGACGCCGCGTCCCCCCACCGGCATTCGGCCCGCTGGTTGGGTAAGAATCAGAGCTAGTTTTTCCGGGATTCCTGTACAATAAAATGCGTCGCCAAGCGGCTGACCTGGTCTTGGTCAGGTTCAGACATTCTTGGAAAATCACCCAGGCATCGAACTATACGGAGTCCGGTCATCGGACGCCGTTTTCATATCCTTAGGCTTCAGGAGATTTCCTAATGAGCGTTTACTGGAAGGACGTTAACCGGGGGCAGAACCTGGTCCTCAGCGAACAAGAGGGTCAGGAAGAGATAATCGGCGGCTACCGGGACACCAAACGCGGTATCGACGCCTACGCCCAGACTTTTGGCTACGACCCCGACCGTTCCCGGAAGGGGTTCGCCACCATCGAAGACGCCAAGGACTACGTGGAGGCCTTTAAACCGTGGGAACTCCATGACGTTTACGACGTTACCATTGACCGCGAAGGGAATCCCGCTTCAGATTCGGTTTCAACTGCCGCCACCGTCACGTCCGGCCCGTCCGCCGCATCTGCGGAGCCTGTTTCTGACTCGGCTTCAA
Organism: uncultured bacterium; assembly: GCA_963997925.1. Classification (GTDB taxonomy): domain Bacteria; phylum Chloroflexota; class Dehalococcoidia; order Lucifugimonadales; family UBA3495; genus UBA11650. The sequence goes on along the minus strand of CAXEOX010000011.1, from coordinate 19,916 downwards.
CCGCCACTCATTCCCCATCCGGACAACTCGCCCAAGCTGTCGTTACGGAAGAATCTCCTCGAAAGAGTTGGTGGGAATTCTGGAAGAAGGGCTAGATGGAAGCGGGTGAAGTCTCGTTTCCAATCTTCTATTCCCTCCCTCAACCAGCGCAGCCTGTGCTAACCTGTACCGGATATTTTTCAGGAGTGACAGCCGATGGGTCCATTAGGACTTTCCGTTAATAAACAGGAGCAAGCCTCCCAGGGATATACCCTCTTCACGCCGATGCAAGGACAGACCACATATCTGATCGACATGCGCGGTAACGTCGTTCAGAGATGGGAGCTGCCCTACCGCCCCGGCGACTACGGGTATCTACTGGAGAACGGCAATCTGCTGATGTCGGGCCGCACCAACAAAGGCCCCGTCGAGATCGGGGGCAGGGGCGGCATCATCATGGAGCTGGACTGGGATGGCAATAAGGTATGGGAGTACGTTGAGGACACACTCCATCACGACTTCAGCCGCATGGACAACGGCAACACCATGGTCCTGGGCTGGGAGCAGGTGCCGCCGGACGTCGAGAAGACGGTCCAGGGCGGCATCGCCGGACCGACGGAGAAGGGCTTGTGGTGCGACTATTTCCGTGAGGTTACGTCTAGCGGAGCAACCGTCTGGGAGTGGCACGGTTTCGAACAACTAGACCCGGTGGCGGACGCCATATGCCACTTGCACCACCGAGACGAGTGGACCCACACGAACACCTGCAAAGTTCTTCCCGACGGCAACATCATTACCAGCTTCCGGTTGCTGGATACGGTTGGCATCATCAGCAAGAGCAGCGGGGAATTTGTCTGGAAGTGGGGCCGGGGAGAACTGGGCCACCAGCACGACCCGCACCTGCTGGAAAACGGCAACGTGCTTATCTTCGACAACGGTTGGCACTCGGCCACCGCGACGATGGCCTCTTCCAGAATCATCGAGATTGATCCCAACAGCAATGAGATTCAGTGGGAGTACAAGACCAAGCCGGGCTGGGATTTCTTCAGCTCTTTCATCAGCGGCTCACAGCGGCAACCCAACGGTAACACTTTGATATGCGAGGGCATGAGAGGGCGGATATTCGAGGTTACCACCGGCGGGGAGATTGTCTGGCAATATACCAACCCGTTCTACGGCGATGATGCCCGTTTCGGCCGGTCCAACACTGTTTTCCGGGCATACAGATACGGGCCTGACTTTCCGGGATTCAAGGGCAAGGACTTGGATCCCGGCCGATTCGCCTGGCTGAACCAACTCTACCGGTCTTAACGGACCAGAGGGGTCCTGGATCCGTCTGCCTCGAAAGCCTAGTGGATAGGAATAACAAAGACCCCTAGATGTGATTATTAGGGGTCTTTGTGTTCCGGTCGCCTGACCTGGACTTCAGCCGATCGGTCTCTACCTTTGCCCTGGTTGCAAAAACTTGAATTCTCCGAACATCGTGGCGCTATGGCCGGGGAAAGTACATACGAACTGGTAGATCCCCGCGATCTGACCGGTAAACTTAATCTCCTCCGACTCGCCCGGGCCCAGCAGTTTGGTGTGGGCGATTACCCGGTCATCATCCGGCTTAACCCAAGAGTTGGCCTCCCCCGCCTCAACACCGGCGGCGGCGACGGCGTCTTTGGTTCCTGGTTGCACCAACACCCAGTTGTGTTGGTTGATTGTCGATGCGTTGGTGAAGGTTACCGTCACCGAGTATATGGCCGTTTCTTGCAGGCTGGCTCTGTCGAACTGTATGGTGTCGCCGATCGTGCTGATGTGGGGCCGGGCCCGCTTGCTTTTTGCGACGGAATCCGCGCCCGCCGAGTCCGGGACGGCCGGGGTATCAACTACATCCGTGGCTACCGTGGAGACGGGGGCGGATTCGGCGCCGCCGCAAGCTATGACTGCGATTAATACGATGGAAATCAGTCCCAGCAAGAAATATGCCGGCATTTTCATCGGGTGCCCTCCTGGGTTATTTTATCTCCCTGGTGCACAATGATTCCGAGAGCCGGTTATCGTCCGGCTGAGGTTTTCGCTGGGATTTTATTTCCGTACTCCGACAGCGGGGCCACTCTTGTTTGATCGCCCGTCCCCCGCTGTTATCTGACACCGCGCTTAACATTCCAAGCACACCTCCATCACCCATAGTTATGTTGATTCAAACAACCCATTTACCCCGATTTCCGACCCACCTTCTTCATCCTTGCTCCGGTATGTTTACCTAGCTGAAAAGCTCGCTCTCCGCGCCTCCTCACGCCTATCTTTTCGCTCTGTAAGTGCCGTAATTCTTTGAACAAATATTAATATTTGTTCAAATATGGGCTTGAAATTCGTTGACATAAGCCATTCCCTGTCGATAAGGTCAGGTTGCAATATTATGTCCAATTTTAGTTCGGGGATGGAGAGCAGGAGGAAGTGAAATGATGGTAAGCCAAGAGTTGACCCTAGAGCCGGTGGAAGTTATCGCCGTATCGCAGTGCCACCACCATTGGATAATCGATTCCGCGGAAGGTCCGATAAGCCAAGGGGTTTGCCAGAATTGCCATGAGATTAAAGATTTCCAGAACTCCTTGGTAGAAGCCGAACGAGACTACTAGCCTGATCGGAGGGTGATCCCCTTCGATCATAGAAATTATCTTCTATATAAGGGCTGGATCTCTATGAGGGATTCCGGTCCATCCAGTGGAGTAACTAACGGTTCGAGGCTCCCAAACAGGGCGGTGTCAGAAGATGCCAGCCCATCAAACCGGGCGGCCCGAGCCATAAAACGGGGAGGTTGTTGAAGATGCGAGTACTTTGGATCGGTTTTGGACAAGCCGGTGGAAAATTAGCCAATACAATGATGGAAGTTGACCGGCGCCTGTATAGCGCCATCGCCATCAATACGGAGCAAGCAGACCTGGTTGGTCTGAACCACATCAGAGAAAAAGTTCTCATCGGAAGATACATACTGAAGGGACGGGGCGTCGGCGCCGACATAGAGTTGGCCGCCAACGTAGCTGAAAAAGCCCTATCTCAAATCATGGATAGGATAGAGATCCTGGTACGCCGCCACGACCCGGAAGCTTTCTGGATCGCCGCCGGATTGGGCGGGGGTACGGGAGCCGGGGGTTCCTTCGTCCTAGCCAACGAACTCAAGCGCATCTATAAGAACATACCGGTGTACGGCCTTGGCGTGGTGCCGGCGGTTACCGGCATGCCTTCGGACAAAGAGGCCTTGATTCTAGCCAATACCGTCAAGAGCTTTGAGCTGTGGAACCACTACTTCAACAATATCTTGCTGGTCGACAACCAACAGTACGAACAGCAGATAGTATCCCGGGAATCGGTGGAGAAGTCGTTCCAGCGTATAAACCGAAGCCTGGCTCTTATGTTAACTACCTTGTTAAGCGCGGGCGAGATCAGGCCCTCGCCCCAAGAAGTGTTCAGCTCGTCCGAGATTACCGCCACCTTGGGCAACATCGGCGACATCTCCACCATCGGGTATTGCGGTGAAGACGTCAACTCGAGGGCAAAGCCCTGGAGTAGGAAGATGGAACCGGGCACCCATGAACTGGAGAGCATCATCGAGAGAAGCGTGGAGAAATCGGCGCTTACTTTCCCCTGCGACGTCAGCGGCGCCAGAACTGCCGCATTGATTGTAAAAGGGAGGCCCCAGCATCTGTTCACCCAGGCTATCACCAAGGGAAGGTCTCGCCTGGAAGAACTGACCACGGTGGGCAAGGTTCGCTACGGGGACTACCCGGACAAGAGCAGCAAGGACCTATCAGCCATCACCCTGGTTTCGGGAATCACCGATTTCTCCAGGCTGGACCAGATGAAGCGCCGGGTCCAGGAGTTGGGTGACCCTCAACCAGCACCTCAGACCACTTACGGCAACGGGGTAGCGCAGCCAACCCCGGTATAGCCCCGCCCGCGTCCAGCATCATCGCTTCGCAAGTAAAGACCCTCGGCAGTGCCGAGGGTCTTTTTTCCTATGCGGAGCCCCAGTAGTTCGCCGCAAAAGATGCTTCCCTAAAGCTGGCCGGTGATATAATGGCCTGAACTAGAATTACGAGAGGTATTCATGCAAAGCAGCGAAATTCGCCTAACCGAGCTATCCCACTGCGCCGGTTGAGCAGCTAAGCTCAGTCTTGAGGACCTGGGTCAGGTCCTGAGTAAACTCCCCCTGGTCACCCATCCGGATTTACTGGTGGGTAATAACACGGGAGACGATGCCGCGGTCTACAGAATCAATGACGAAACTGCCTTGATTCTGACCGTCGACTTTTTCACGCCTATAACCGACGATCCTTACGAGTTCGGTTCCATCGCCGCTGCCAACTCCCTGAGCGACGTTTACGCCATGGGCGGCAAGCCATTGCTAGCATTGAACGTGGTGGGATTCCCTGTCGACTTGGCTAAGGAAATGTTGCCAGACGTGCTACTGGGAGGCCACGACAAGGCGACCGAGGCCGGCTGCATGATTGTTGGCGGGCATACAGTGGACGACGCCGAACCCAAATACGGTCTGTCGGTGGTCGGGATCGTGGAGCCTGGCAAGCAAACCTCCAACGCCGGGGCCCAGCCCGGAGACCAATTGATTCTGACCAAGCCGATAGGCACCGGCATCATTGCCACCGGGGCCAAACAGCAGAAAGTGGACCCGGATGTCATGAAAAATGCCGTGAAAACCATGGCGACACTGAACAAGGCCGCCGCCGAGGCTATGATGGAGGTCGGGGTCAACTCTTGTACTGATGTAACCGGCTTCGGATTGATGGGACACCTGAGGGGTATGGTCAAGGCCAGCGGCGTGGCAGCCCAGATCCGATACAGGGATGTTCCCTTGCTTCCCGGAGCATGGGATCTACTGAATCAGGGAGTTGTACCCGGCGGCACCTATCGGAACATGCAACAAGTGGCTGACACAGTTCTATGGAACGAGGAAATCACCGAAGAACAGAAGCTCATGCTCTGTGACGCCCAGACCTCAGGTGGGTTGCTGATATCCGTGCCTGGATCCAAGGCCAATCAGCTATTGATCCGGCTGCAAGCTGCGGGAGTCCCCATCTCGGCGGTGGTCGGTAAAATCACCGGCGGGGCCGCCGGAACCATTGAGGTAATCCCCTAAAGCTACCCCGGTATCAACGGATACCAAGAATCAACGAGTGAAAAGGCAACCCCCACGATCAGTGGCGGTTGCCAGTGGTAGAGGTGTTGCTTGAAGCGTCCCGACCAAGTAAAACAAGCGCCGGACCAGGGAATGGGAGACCGGGTTCCACCGGGACAGTTCCTGTCCGAGAAGTTCCCGATACTAACCTACGGCTCCGCTCCGAAGGTTGATTTAGAAACCTGGAAGTTCCGCATCTTCGGCCTGGTTGAACAGGAAGTAGAGTTGGATTGGGAACAGTTCACCAAGCTGACCTGGACCACTGTGACGGAAGACTTCCACTGCGTCACTCAATGGAGCTCCCTGGACAATACCTGGGAGGGAGTCACTTTCCGCGACCTGATCGCGTTAGCCCAGCCCAAGCATGAAGCCAAGTTCGTGATGGCGCATTGTTTCGGCGGATACTCCACCAACCTGCCATTGGAAGTAGCCATGGAAGAAGGCATCCTAGCCCACAAGCAGAACGGTGAACCCATCGGAGAAGGCCATGGATGGCCCCTGCGCTTAATCATACCCAGCCGCTACGCTTGGAAAAGCGCCAAATGGCTCAACGGAATCGAACTGCTGGCGGAAGACGCGCCGGGGTTCTGGGAACAACGGGGCTATCACAACAACGGCGACCCGTGGAAAGAGGAGCGGTTCTGGCCGGAGCTGGCCCGCTAGTCCGATCGAAATGGTGCATTCCTCGTGGCGCAAGAAACGCCACCGGGTGCGGTTCAGACATTCTATGACGAGGCGAACGATAATCGTTCGCCTCGTCAACTATGCGGCGTTAGCCTTTGAGTCGCTGTCGGCATAGGGCATCGGGTCTTTTACCTTACGCGGCGCTTCCACGTCTTTCATGAACCCGCACTGTATGCAGCTAGCGAACCTACCGAAGACATCTTCTGTTAGGTACAGGTCTCCCTGGCATCTGGGGCATCCCTTATATTTAATCACCACAACTCACCTCCTCACTGGGCCAGATCTGTGGTACACGTAACCCAATGCGCATTATAGTCCTTGACACGCTTTGTATCAAGGTGTATCATACGGACTCGGTAAACGTTTGTTAGCGCTGGCCGAAACCGACACCGGAATGTTCCTGGCCGCCCTAAGGCTGGCAGGGCCGATGAAGCATTATGTAACACCTTGTATTACCGGTATATTACGAATTACGCCCATGATTGGATTCGTCGCAATAAATCCGGATTCACAACCCGATTATAACACTTAGTTGATTTTTCCAGTCCATAGAACCGGCCACTGTCTCGATAACTTGGAGAGCGATCAGATGTACGAGAGGTCCAGAACTCAAGGGGTTACGGACAACAAATTGCCACCCCAGGCGCCACCGGCGCCCCGGCCTCAACAATCAGAAGTGGCCCGGGTGCGAGAGGAAGACCGGGAGGAGACGCCGGATCAAGCGATGCACATGGAGGGCGTCTACATCATCAGCGTGGCGGCCCGCCTGCTGGATGTCCACCCGCAAACTCTACGGAAATATGAACGGCTAGGCTTAATCAGGCCCGGTCGTACAATAGGGATGTTGCGCCTCTATTCCAGAGACGACATACGTAAGGTACGTCTTATCCAACACCTGTCGGGGAACCTCGGGCTTAACCTGGCCGGTGTGGAATTTGCCCTGGGGATGGTCGACAATCTGTTGACCCTACGCCAACGGTTGGCCGGAACCACTGAGGGAACGCCGGTGGAGCAGGCCGTAGATCAAGAATTTGCCGCCCTCTTTCGCAGCATGGACCTGCCTCTAGACGACTAACGTCCGAGTACCAGAGGATTGTTACCGGACGAATCCATCGCTCCTTGGGAATAATGGATGACGAACGAAAATAACGAAAATACTGAATGGCAGATTCCTCCCGAAGACCCGGAGGCCGTAAAAGCCGACTACAGCGACTTGCCGCTGGAAGATCAGATACCGGCATTGGTGAAAGACTTGGAAGCAGCCCAGCAAGAAGCTAGCACGAACCTAGACCTTGCCCAGCGGGCCCAAGCGGACTTGGTGAACTATAAGCGGCGCTCCGATGAAGAGCGCATCTCCCTAAGTAAGTTCTCCAACTCCCGGCTCATCACCAAGTTGCTTCCGGTGAAAGAGGAATTGGATCTGGCCATCACCCATTCGGGGACAGGCGGAACCGTCGATTCCTGGTTGGAAGGCATCAAGTTGATCCAGCGTAAACTGCTCACCTTGTTGGAGTCGGAGGGAGTGGAAGTCATCGAGGGGGTTGGCGACATATTTAACCCTGTGGAGCACGAAGCTCTGGGCACCGATGAGAGTACCGAGATTCCAGTAGGGCACATCATACAGGTTGTGCGTTCCGGATACCGGCTTCAAGATAGGGTGATTCAGCCGGCCCAGGTAATCGTATCCCGATAGACCCCAAATCAAGACCTATCAATTACAATCAACACACAAGATGAAGGAGAACTCTAATGGCTAAAGTCCTGGGCATCGATCTCGGAACCACCAACTCGGTAGCGGCCGTGATCGAAGCTGGAGAGCCGATAATCGTGGAAAATGCTGAGGGGGCCAGAACGACCCCTTCGGTGATAGCCGTGAACGAGAAGACCGGAGAACGGTATGTAGGCCAGGTGGCCAAACGGCAGGCCGTTACCAACCCGGAAAACACCTTGTTCTCGGTAAAACGTCTCATGGGCCGGAAGTTCTCCGACCCTGAAGTCCAAGCCGCCATAAACCGGCTGCCTTACAAGATAGTCCAAGGCCAAGGCGGAGATGCTCACGTGGAGATGGCCGGTGAGGCCCACGCGCCCGCTCAGATCTCCTCTTTCGTTCTACAGAAAATCAAGCAGGACGCTGAAGCCAAATTGGGTGAGACCATCACCCAAGCTGTGATTACAGTCCCGGCTTACTTCAACGACGCCCAGCGCCAGGCTACCAAAGACGCCGGGACCATCGCCGGCTTGGAAGTACTGCGTATCATCAACGAGCCTACGGCCTCTTCGTTGGCCTACGGTGTGGACAAGGCCAATGAGGAGGCTACGATAGCGGTCTTCGACTTGGGCGGCGGCACCTTCGATATAACCATCCTGCAGATGGGGGATGGCGTCTTCGAGGTTAAGTCCACCAACGGAGACACCTATCTGGGAGGCGACGACTTCGACCAAGAGATACTTGAGTGGTTGATCGGCGAGTTCCGTCAGGAGACCGGTATCGACTTGAGCAAGGACCGGATGGCCCTCCAGCGCCTGCGGGATGCGGCGGAGCGGGCCAAAGTGGACCTGTCCAGCGTGCTTGAAACCGAGATTAACCTGCCGTTCATCACTGCGGATGCCAGCGGACCGGCTCACTTGGTCAAGACTCTAAGCCGCTCCCGATTGGAGCAATTGGTAGCCGGCCTCATCGACCGTACTGAAGGGCCCTGCAAGCAAGCATTGAACGATGCTGGTTTAACTGCCAGCGATATTGACGAAGTAATAGTAGTAGGGGGAATGAGCCGGATGCCCGCGGTTCTGGAGAAAGTCAAAGGCGTATTCGGCAAGGAGCCCAACCGTAACGTCAACCCCGACGAGGCAGTAGCCTTGGGTGCGGCGATACAGGCGGGGGTTCTTTCCGGAGAGGTTGGCGACATCGTCCTGCTGGACGTGACTCCGTTGACCCTGGGCCTGGAGACCTTGGGAAGCGTTCTGACCGAACTCATCCCTCGGAATACCACGATTCCTACGCGGAAGAACGAGACATTCACTACGGCCGCCGACGGGCAGACCAGCGTGGACATTCACGTTCTACAGGGCGAGCGTCCCATGGCCGCCGATAACAAGTCCATCGGCAGGTTTATGTTGGATGGAGTACTGCCGGCGCCCAGGGGCATACCTCAAATCGAGGTGATGTTCGACATCGACGCCAACGGAATCCTCAGTGTGTCGGCCCAGGACAAGGGGACCGGGAAAGAACAGAAAATCGTGATACAGTCCGGATCAGGAATCTCCAAAGAGGATATCGAGCGTATGGTCAATGAGGCCAAGACGCACGAAGCCGAGGACCAGCAGCGCCGGGCGGAGATAGAAACCCGCAACCAAGCCGACTCACTGGTCTACAACACGGAGAAACTGCTCACAGACAATGCGGAGAAGGTCCCCGAGGATTTGAAGACCGAGGTTGAGGCGAAGATTGCCACCTTGAAGGCGGCGATAGAGGCCAACAACGTTGCCGAGATGCAAACTGCCATGACGGACTTGAACGAATCCATGCAACGGCTGGGCGAGGCCGTTTATGCCCAAGCCAGCGAAACTCCCACCGAAGAATCGGCCGAGGGCGGTGAGCCTCCGGAAGAAGGGTCTTCGGACGACGATACGGTGGAAGGCGAGTTCCGAGAAGTCTAAATCAGAGGTCAAATACCGGTGTTGCCACCATACTTGCCAGGGTGTTTCATCTGTTATAATGTGGCAACAGTTCAGACCTCGTAACCGGCAAACCTTAGGTTTAAGCTGATGGAGAGGAAATGAGCGCACAGCAAGACAGTGCGGACCAAGAAGTGATTGAGAGTGGGACTACTGGGGTTGTGGAAGGGATTGATCAGGCTTTGACGCCTCTTCAATATCACTATCTAAGTCTGCTGCAGCGTCTGATTGCGCTGAAGGGCAGCTATCAGACGGATCCAAATTTCGAAGCCTGGATGATGAGCGCGATCAACAAAGCGATTTATTCGACTTTGCGTGATTCTATAGAAGCCAACATCGGCGACGCAGCCAAAGAGTTGCTGCGCCGAGAGCATCAAGTAAACTAGGACCGGCGGCTTACTTCGGTCCTTGATCCCCTGATTTAGCGGCCCCGTCCGGGACCGCTAAGCTTCAAAGAGAGTGGGTTGGGAATACCCGCTCTTTGATTCGCTCTACGCTATCTTCGGCGTATTTTCGCGCATCCGACCGCACATCGTCCGGAACACTCGGGGTTACGCTATCCCTCAGGGTACCGTCCCCGATCTGCTCCGCCAGCGACGCCGGTAAAGCATCAGGCCATTCCACATCTAGCATCACGCCATACGCCAAAGCCCACGACCGGGCCACGGCGCTAAGGTCATACCCTCCTCCGCCCAAAGCCAGCCAGGGAATCCCCCACTGGGAAATCTCCTTCACCGCCTCCACGTACCCTCGCGTCGTGATTTGCAGGTGGGTCAAAGGATCGCTGTGGTAGGTGTCTATCCCCAACTGGGTCACCACAACATCCGGAGCGAAGGCCTTGATCAACGGCGGCACAATCTCATAGTAGGCCGCCAGATATATCTCATCGTCAGTGTAGGGATATAAAGGCAGGTTCACCGAGTATCCATCTCCCCGCCCGACGCCAGCCTCTGGAACGAATCCTGTGCCCGGAAACAGGTATTGGCCCGACTCGTGTATAGAAATAGTCAGCACCCGGTCGTCGTCGAAGAACGCCTCTTGGACGCCGTCGCCGTGATGAGCATCGATGTCCAGGTACGCTACCCTTAAGTTCTGCTCCAGCAGGTACTTGATCGCCAACGCCGGATCGTTGAAAACACAGAATCCTGAGGCGTGACCGGCGGAAGCGTGATGAAGACCGCCGGAAATGTTAAAAGCCACATCCACCTGTTTGCTGGCTATCATCTCCGCCGCTAACAGGGAAGCCCCTGAACTCAAGGCGGCGGCATCGTACATCCCCCGATACATCGGGTTGTCGCCTTGGGCGCTGAAGTTGAACCGGCCGGGATCGTATCCGCCAGCTCCCTCACTGAAACTCCGCACCGCTGCGATGTAATCCGTGCTGTGCAGTTTGCCCAGTTCCTCCGCCGTGGCCGGTCTAGGCGGTACCAGCAGTGACGTGTTTTGGTCGAACGCCCCGTAGCTCTGGAGAAGTTCATAGGTGTATTGAAGCCTGACCGGACGCATGGGGTGGTCCCCGCGCAGTTGGTGGTGGGACAGGGCTTCATCGTAGATAAACGCGGCTCGACGGCTCATAGCGCCTCCTGGGACACCTGGGATAATTCGGACTTCATGTTGGCCCAATGGGTCCCCGGCCAGTAGACCCGGCGGCATTCCGGACACTCGAAAAACTTGGGCTGGGTAAGCAAGACGTAGGGCGGAAGCAGGTCTGCCACGTCCTGCTTATCGATGGAATGCAAGGGCTCGTTGCAACATACACAGAGAGAGAATCCGCCGGACAGATCCAACTCCAAGTCCTGGACCAGTTGCTTCAGTTGACTACGCAGATCGTCTTTTTCGATGAGGGCCACCGACATCTGCCCGAGACGCACGACCCGGCGCAGGGCGATCCCGGCGTCTCTGGTCACTAGCACCCGGTTCTCCCTCAATGCTATGCGCACCAACTCATTGTCACCGTTTTCTTTTGGGAAAATCGTGTCGTAGCCCATCGCTCTGAGCCACTTGGCCAAACGGCCCACATTTATGTCGACCACGAATCGGGGTCTCGTCTCCATCTCTCTATTATGTAAACCTTCTGTACCGATTCTTCATGGTCCTGAACGGCCCGTATTATGGAAACCGAGTCTATTGGAATATGGATACCCGGTCAAGGAAATGCGATCCTTGGCATCGTTTTAGCTGCACCACGAAGGGTCTCTCTCCAAAACTGCTCTAAATTCCTCGAAACTCGTTCAGGACATCGTAGGCACCAACATGGCTAATCAAGGTATATTTGCTTTGCAGTATTCTTTCTAGTCTCGCTTGGCCGGTCCAGCTTAGACAACCTCTCACGCTGGAGGGGCGCGGTTATGAGACTTGCGAAGCGCCCATCCAGCGGTTTTACACCGCCGAGGAATGACTCAAGGCGCTGAACCAACATACTGGCAACCTGTACGAGCTAAAGGAGATGGGTGATGTTGAGTGGGTTTGACTCCTCCCTGGATTCAAGATTAAGAGAAGCCGAAGAAGCCGAAAAAGAGCTGATGCGGCTGACACCGGTAGCCGAAGAAGCGCCGAAGCTGCGCCTGGAAAAGGCCAAGGTACAAAAGAGGCAGGAGCGGGAGAGCGCCAAAAGCTCGGCCATGCGAGTGGTTGAACGATCGATGCAATCCGCGACTCAGAAGCAAACAAGGGTGCCGGAACTTCTTGAATCCGCAGGCAAGGCGGTTCAGGCCCTTTATACGCTGATAAAAGAATTGGAAGCCCACAAGAAGGAAGCCACCGATTCCATGGGTATCGTGGACCGGGTGGACTACGAGATTGAAGTCGAAGAAGGGGAGGAGCACGAACTCTCCCTGGACCGGGACCCCAGAGGCTTGGCCTACGCCCTAGCGGCGCGTCATGGGGATATACGAGTCAAGGATCTTCTGGAAGAGCTGTCGCCCGGCTTCGGATTCCTCAAAGGCTGCGACATGTCCGAACCCTTGTACCGTGACGTAGCCAAGTTCGTTCTCCAACACGCTATTGACAACCCGGAAGCGGAAATCAGTGCGATGACCGAGGCTGAGCCTGTAGCAACCAATGGGCGGGCCCAGAACGGAACCAGCACAGCCGTCCAGGATCACGAAGAATAAGTTAGCACTTCCCCATGCGCCGTAGGGGCGCATCAAGACCGGTTATTAAAAGGACCTTCCCAATCTTAAGGAAGCCGCAGGCGGCGCGATGTGGGCAGGTCCTTTTAACGTCCTACCCCGTTGTCCAGCCCCACTCCCAATCGCCGTATCCGGGGCATCACTATTCCCAACCCGACCGCCCCGGCGGCCAGCACCAGCCCGTTGGTGAGCAAAGCGATGCGGGAATTGGCCAGACCCGACAGGTAGCCTATCTCCAGTTGCCCGATCGGCGCCATACCTATGCCGACGATCCATGCGCCCATCGCCCGGCCTCGCTGGTCGTTGGGAACGCTTAATTGCAGTAGCGTGTGGTGGAGGATGTCGGTCCCCGTGGCCATTATGTTAATCAAGGTGACGAATACCAGCGCCGACCAATAATTGGGCGATTGGGACAAAAGTATCTCGCCGGCTCCGAACAGAGCCATAAACGTCAGCAACATGACGCCTTGGCGCTTCACCTGTCCCATGGCGGCTCCGGCGAATACGCCCAAGGCGCCGCCGAAGAACCGGAACGCCGTCAAAAGCCCCAATCCCGCCGGACCGACCGCCAGCACCTCTTTGGCCAATATCGGCAACACCACTTGGTGCGAGAAGCCGAAAATCTCGGCCGCTGCGGTAGTAACCATCAATACAGCCAACGCCCGATTGGACCTGATGGCGTTGAAGTAGCTGACCAGGTTTTGCCAAAGCGGCTCTCGCTGTTGCGGGACCGACGCTCCTTCCCGCCGCAGCCAGCAAAGAACCATCAAACCCGCGACGTATCCCACTCCCATGACCATGAAGGCAGGACCGGGCCCCCATCGCTGGATAACTCCCCCCGCCACCAACGCGCCGAAGATTCCCCCTACCCGCTGGGCCATAGAGATTAGAGCGATGCCGTTCAATGCCCCGCCGGAGCCAACGATATCCAGGACAAAAGTCTGCCTGGCGGTCATGTAAAAGGCTTGAAATCCACCCAGAGCCAACGTCGCAAGGAGCAACCCCCAAACGGGCAGGTTGTCGGTGATTCCCAGGACGCCCATCAAACCCGAGACGAGAATCATTCCCATGATAGAGACACGCATCAACGTGCGCCGGTCCATCCGGTCGGTTACCGACCCGGCTAGAAATCCGACTATCAAGTTTGGAGCTGACCGGGCGGCGAATACCGCTCCCACCATGCCGCCCGAGCCGGTCAATTCGAAGACGAGCCACCCCAGCAGCACCTGCTGCATGCCCTGACCCAGTTGATTGGACACCGTGGAGATCCAGAGCACCCGGAAGTCGGAGTATCTCAAGGCGGCCAGCATCTGCCCCATGCGTGACCGGCTGGCGTCAAGATGTTGTTCGGTAGGACTATCCAAGGTCAGTCATATCCATCAGGTCATTAGTCTTTGGCCGGAACGAATCACGGGGAAGGTCGGAGTCTAACACAGCAGGCAACCAGTCACTTTGGAATCAGTCCAGTCATATCGTCAAGCCTAAGGTGTTCCTCAGAAAGATTTGGCCGCCCCAAAAGCGCCCCCCGTCCACACGGTACTTGAAAATTAGCCCCGTTTCTGGCAATATGTAGGCATGCGTATAGGTGCTTTTGAGTTACACGAGCCGGTCCCAGACCTACAGGATCCCCACGTTTTCGCCATGATTCGCCCCTGGGTGGACGTTGGAAGTGTCGGCACTCTGACACTGAACCGGTTGGAAAGGTACCTCGGCTCCACGGAGTTGGGGAAACTGGCCCGCCCCGGCAACTTCTTCGACTTCACCAGATACCGGCCCACCATGAAAAACGTGGACGGCCGCCGCGAAGTCAAGATACCCAACAGCATCATTCGCTACGCTCAGACGGAAAACGGTCATGACTACCTGTTCTTCCACCTGCTGGAGCCCCACTCCAACGGGGAAGACTATACCGACTCCATCATGGAGTTGATTCAGCACTTCAACGTCAAGAGATACTGCCGGGTAGGGGCGATGTACGACGCCGTTCCTCACACCAGGCCGTTGCTGGTCACGGGCAACCTGGGAGACGTGAAACAGATAAAGCCGGTGGCCAATTTCCGGGTCCGACGCAGTAACTACCAAGGTCCCACCACCATAATGAATCTCCTCAACGAAGGAGTGGACGGTTCGGAGATTGAGTCCATCAACTTCATGGTCCACCTCCCTCAATACGTCCAGCTAGAAGAAGATTACGCCGGCGCCTCCCGCATGATTGAGGTGCTGTCCTCCGTGTATGAAGGAATCCCCTCCGACCTGGCTCCGGTTCGCCGGGGACAGCGGCAGTATCGTGAATTGAGCGCCACCATCGAGCGGAATACTGAACTGAAAGAATTGATTCAGCAGATGGAAGCGCACTACGACGCACAGTTGGACTCGGAAGATGGCAAGACCGAGGAAGTAACGGAGCCAACGGCGAGCTTGTCCCCGGAGATCGAAGCGTTCCTCTCCGAGCTGGGAGGCACGTTAGATTCGGAACCGGAACAGTAACCTCCCAACGCCCTCGCTTCCGAACCGGCAGTCCAGATATCTTCGGCCCACTTCCTGCTTGTGTACAAGATTGTCCTTTGTTACGGTGCCGCCAGCCTCAACTCCCTTGATGCGTTCAATAACGTTGTGCTAGACTTTCCAGGCTCAACACTCGGCGCATCCGCGCCCAACTCTTCATAGAAAGGAACACAAAAGTCGCAAACTATGGTTACACGTCAAGAACCGGCCCAAGGTAAAAAAGGTGTCATATTCTCGGGGATGCGTCCCACCGGGTTGCTCCATCTTGGCAACTACATGGGCGCGTTGCAGAACTGGGTGCGTCTCCAAGAAGAGTACGACTGCATCTACTGCGCCGTTGATATCCACGCCCTAACTACTGTTGAGACGCCCGAGGACATCGCCCAGATCCAGCCGAACATCGAGGATATGGTTCTGGATTGGCTGGCCGCCGGTATCGACCCGGAGCGTAGCATCGTCTTCGTCCAGTCCCACGTCCCGGAAGTGATGACTCTGAATTCTCTACTTGCCATGGTAACGCCGTTGGGCTGGCTCATGAGGGTGCCCACCTTCAAAGACAAAGTCCGTCAGATGAGCGAAACCGAAGACACTGTCAATTACGGGCTGGTGGGATATCCGGTCCTGCAAACCGCCGATATCATCCTATATAAGGCCGATACAGTGCCTGTGGGGCAAGACCAAGTGCCCCACTTGGAACTGGCCCGGGAGATTGTGCGGCGCTTCAACAATCGCTTCGGTGAGATTTTTCCCGAACCCCAGGCTAGTCTTACCGAAGACCCTCTAATAGTAGGGTTGGACGGCCAGCAAAAGATGAGCAAGACCCTGGACAATCACTTGGAGCTTGCCGCCACGCCCGAGGAGACAACCCGGCGGGTGCTGACTGCTTTCACCGACCCACAGCGCACCCGCCGGGACATTCCGGGCCGTCCCAACCTGTGCAACGTTTACTCCCTGCACAAGACATTCAGCCCCGCCGCCGAGGTAACCGCCGTCTACGACGAGTGCGTCACCGCCCAACGGGGCTGTGTGGACTGCAAGCGCCACCTGGCCGCCAGTATCAACGGCTACCTGGAGGAACTCCGGGAGCGCCGAGAGTCGATCAAGCAGCGGCCCGGCTACGTCAAAGAGATTCTGGCCGACGGCGCTGCCAAGGCCAGAGCTATCGCCCAAGAGACCATCAAAGAAGTTTATTCCAAGATGGGATTGACCTAGCTATCAGCATTCAGCCGTCAGCTATCAGCTTCTATCGCCAGTGCGGCTGACGGGTTAAGGACTTTTGCGGGATGACTCAGACCCCTTCTGATCAGTTGCCGTTGTCCACTTCGGGCAGGACCGCCATGGATGTCGCCCTGGAGGCCGCCCGGATGGCGGGTGGCATGATTCGGGACAAGTTCAACACTTCGTTCCAGATCAGATTGAAGGGAAGAGCCGACATCGTGACGGAAGTTGATGTCGCCGTGGAGAACGCAGTCCTGGAATTGGTCCGCCGGGAATTCCCCGACTTCGGTATCCTTGCCGAGGAATCCACACCCGTTACCACAGCCTCGCCCTACAAGTGGGTAGTCGATCCCATCGACGGCACTCGGAACTTCGCTATGGGTATCCCTCACTTCTGCACTATCATCGCCCTGTCCAATGGCGACGACCCCGTACTGGGCGTGACCTACGACCCTATGGTTGACGAGTTGTTCTCAGCGGAACTGGGCAAGGGAGCTTTCCTCAACGGCGAACGCATCTCTGTTTCGGATAGTCCAACATTGAGCCAAGCACTGGTCTGCTGCGACATGGGCGCCGTGGACGAGATGTCGGGGCTGGCCCTGGAAATGATCCGGTCCATCTGGCCGGATTTATTAAGCCTTCGCTTGTTGGGTTCGGCGGGACTGGGTATTGCCTACGCCGCCGCTGGCCGGGTGGACATGTACTTCCACCACTCCCTGTCGCCCTGGGACATCGTTGCCGGACTCGTACTGGTAAGCGAATCCGGTGGGCAGGTAGTCGACAAACAGGGTAAGCCAGCCAACTTGCAAACCTCCGGCATCATCGCCGCCAACCCATCCCTCATCACCGACTTCCTAAAGCAGACCGACGGGTTGCCCTGGCGGGACACGTAGCTTAGCCGAAGACAATCACGGCAGCCGTCTAAGCCTGGGCAGCCCGATGGCAGCACCCAAGCTGACAAATGCCAAGACGCCTCCATTAAGCAGCAATGCCCCCGGCGCGCCCAGTAATCCCGCCAATCCGCCCACGCCCAAGTGGCCCACCGGCGCGGTTCCGATGCTCAGCACCCAGGAACCCATCGCCCGGCCTCGTTCCTCTTCTGCCACGTTTTCCTGCATCAGAGCCTTATACAGCGTGTCTACAGCCATGGCACAGGCATTGACGACGGCTAGGACCGCCAGGAAGAAGAACAGGTTAGTAGACAGCGAGAACGCCATCAGCGCGAGGCCAAAGGCCCCGGCAATCACGAACATGAGCATCCCCTTCCGCCGGTAATCCCGCAGGCTTGCCAGCAGTGTCAGCCCGACGAATCCGCCGCCTTGACGCACCGCAGTCATCACCCCGAGACCCACCGGACCCACGAACAACACTTCTTTAGCGAAAACCGGCAGCAGCGTCATGTGGGTGAATCCGAGTACTTCGGTGATGGAGGCCAGGCACATCAGCACCAGCAAGATACGGTTTTCCCTAATGATCCGAACATAACCGGCCAAGTTACTGAGGATGGACTCCCGATGGGCCTTGACCGACTCTACTATCGGACCTGTGCCAAGTAGAACAACTGTGGCTGCGATATAACTCACTCCTACGACCACGTACAGCCATCCCGGACCGAATGCCCCAATCAACACTCCGGAAGCCAGCGAGCCGACGATACCTCCGGCCTGCATAGCCATGGAAGCCAGGGACAGACCGTTCAGCGCATGGGACGGTCCCACGATGTCGTAGGTATAAGCCTGCCTGGTCGTCAGCGCGAAGGCCAGAACGCATCCCCCGGCCGCCACCAACACGATGACTGGCCAGACTCGCACCTCGCCGGACAGGAGCATAAGGGCCATGATTCCGGCCACTATGCAGCCGGTCAAGTTGATTCCAATCAGAAAGCCCCGGCGGTCCAGATGGTCGCTCATGGCCCCGGAAAGGATTCCCAGAAAAAAGAAGGGCGCCATCCTGGCAGCGGCGGCCACGCCTACCATGAAAGGCGATTCCGTGATGTTGAGAATCAGCCACCCCACGGCCACGGTTTCCATGCCGGTCCCCAGGGAAAACAGCAGGGTGGAAGCCCACAGGAGCCTGAAGTCGCGGTAATGAAGAGATGCTGCCCAGGGAGCGTTGCCAGCCAGTCGGGCTAACGCGGCTGGCGATAGTAGCGTCATCCAATCACGCTATATCGCCCATCAGTTACATTCATTGGCTACGACCATCAACCACGACGCCGGATTCGAACAACCCTGCGATCTCTTGCTCTCCAAAACCCGACTCCGTCAATATTTCCCAGCTGTGCTCGCCCAGCATCGGGGCCCGGAGGCGGATGCGGCCCGGAGTAGCGGAAAGCTTCACTGGAATGCCGATGTTATGTAAAGTACCGAAGTCCGGGTCTTCCAGGTCCACCTTCATCTCCCTGGCTTTAACCTGGGGGTCGTCGTAGACCATGGACATATCGTTGATTGGTCCGGCCACCATGCCAGCCTTCTCCAGAGTCTCCAACCAGTAGTCCGTGGACTCCCGGCTGAAGGTTTCCTCCAGCAGAGCAGCCAGCTCCGCCTCCCGCCCTTTGCGGTCTCCCGGCAGCCGGAAGCGCTGGTCTTCTATCAACTCCTCATGGCCGATGGCCCGGCAAAGCTGCTCCCAAGTCCGCTGAGTGGCCGCTCCGATATTTATGTAGCCGTCACTGGTCCGCAGAGCCTGATAGGGCGCCAAGACCCGGTGGGCCGACCCTAGAGGGCCGGGAATATCACCGTCGGCGAAATATCCCGACGACTCCCATATCGTATAAGCGATACCCGCCTCCAGCAGCGACGTGTCGACCAGCTGGCCTTGACCCGTACTCTTGGCGTGGATATAGGCGCACAGAACGCCGTTGGCCGCCAATATCCCCGCCGATATATCCGTGATGGGAACTCCAACCTTCACCGGAGGGCCATCTGGGACACCGGTGATACTCATCAAGCCGCTCATTCCCTGAGCAATCAGGTCGAAGCCGCCCCGGTCCTTATATGGTCCAGTAGCACCGTGCCCGGAGATGGAGCAATAGACCAAGCTAGCCTTCAATCGCGAAAGGCTGTCGTAGCCGATCCCCAGACGCTCCATAACACCGGGCCTGAAGTTCTCTACCAACACGTCGGCCCGGTCCACCAGCTTTTCGAACACCTTCCGTCCTGACTCGTCCCGCAGGTTCAGGGCCAGGCTGCGTTTGTTGCGGTTGGCGGCCATGAACCCCGCGCCCTGTCCGGCGATGAAGGGTGGCCCAGCCCGGCGGTTGTCGTCTCCCCCTTCAGGTTTCTCCACTTTTATAACGTCGGCACCCATGTCGGCCAGCGTCATTGCGCATACTGGACCAGCCAGTATCTGAGACAGATCCAAGACAACCATACCGGATAGAGGGAGGACCTTCGGGTCACCGGCCATATTTCTCACCATCCATATTATTTTCCCCAAAATTGCCATTGCCGCCGGATCTCCGTGCATCGAATCCTGGGCTTAGGCATCTGAAGTATACTAGAGCGCCCAGAGAACTCGCCATGAAATCTAGAGTGGTCATT